>JAIRUT010000073.1 GCA_031254255.1 Coriobacteriales bacterium | reverse complement strand
AGGACCAGCTGCGCGTGACGGTCATTGCTACTGGCTTTAGCCTGAATAATTCGCAGAGCAGTATGGATTTTGGAGTGGATGGAGTTGGGCGGAATGTCCCTCAGCGTCGTGATCCGGCAGCGATAGAAGCTTATCCGGGTGCTGATGGCAATATGACAGCGCCAGGTTCCGCAGCTATGGAGCCATCCGAACCCGGAGTCCCATTTGAGCCGAGCGTACTGGATGATGACTATATCCCAGACTTCCTCAAGCGCGATTTCTGATGAGGCCCGCATAGCGGAGAACATTGAAGGCCTGAAAGCACGCATCTCGAAGGCCTGTGCACGTGTTGGCCGAAGCTCCGATGAAGTGCAGCTGGTGGTCGTGAGTAAGACCGTTGGCCTTGACGAGATCTGCGATGCCCTGTCCTACGGCATTGCCGATTTTGGCGAGAACCGCACAAGCGCACTCATGGAAAAACAGATCGCCCTACCGGCTGTCCGCTGGCATTTCATCGGTCGTATCCAAACCAATAAAATCAAGGATTTCGTTGGGCGTTCCTATATGGTTCATTCGGTAGCTTCCGAGCGCTGTGTGCAGGCCGTGTCTGCCAGGGCTGAACACATGGGTATAAAGCAGCGAATCTTGTTGGAGGTAAACACTTCTGGGGAAGAAAGCAAGGACGGTGTGGCCCCTGAGGGCTTGCCCGCTTTATTGCAGGTAGCGATGGGACTTCCCGCTCTGGAGGTTTGCGGCCTGATGACTATGGCTGCGCCGGCAAATCCCGAATCAGCTGGTGACACCCCTATTAATTCCGAGGTCAGAGCCTCTTTTGCCCTTCTGCGCAGGTTGTTCGAGGAGTCCAAAAACTCACTGGATCCTCTCAGGAAGAAAACTTTTTCCGAACTTTCCATGGGTATGACAGATGATTTCGAGACTGCGATTGAAGAAGGTGCTACAATTGTGCGCATAGGTCGGGCAGTCTGGAGATAGGTGCCAGAATTCATATTTTTGATTGTGCCCAAACGATGGGGTAAGGCAAGGAAACCGAATGTTGTCAAAATGTTGATGCGTGAACCGCCTAGGTTTAAATTCAAAAAACCGGAGAGAAACAATGAAAGCTTGGGATAATTTAAAAAGTCGCCTCGGAGTAGGTAATGGAAAAGACTATGACGAGGAATATGACGATTACGATGAATACGATGAGTTCAACAATGAGCATTCTGCACCTTATCCGTCATCTTTTACATCGGACTTAGATCAGGAAAATGCTTCGACTCCGTTGGTAAGTATGTATGACATTCGTTCGCAGAGGTTGCAGGCTCCCGATAGTGTTGCGGCTCGGCGTGCTGCGAGCACTCAGGCTTCGGTTCATCCAAGGAGCGAATCAAGGGCGATGAACCTTGATGATCCCACTGAGTTGCGGGTGAATCTGGCTCATGGCGCGAATAACTCCTTGATCAATTTGCATAAAGAGCGTCTTAATTATGATGCGGTTTCAGCGATCCCCGAATTCACCCTGCCGCAGGGCAGTAGTTCTCGGAATGCTTCAGCCGCTACGACCGCTCCGCTGCTGTCAGAGAGCTATCGTGGTCGAGGCGTGAACATCGCTGCCCCGCGTGGCAAGCGGCAGATCGTTCGTATGAGTCCGCAGAATTACGGTGAAATTGAGTCTGTGGCCCCGACACTGCGCAATGGGGACATTGTGGTCTTGGATCTAACAGCAGTGCGCCCTGAGCTAGCCAAGAGGCTGCTGGACTTCTCCTTCGGAGTAACTTCAGCATTCGAGGGCAATGTTGACCGTCATGGTGACAGAGTGTATGTTTTGACGACGAGAAGTCCTCTGACTGAGGTTGAGAAGGCCCAGATTTAAAGTTTGAACGAGAAAGTGAAGTGGACGTGGATAATCTGCGTGACCAACTTGGCCGGATAGCGATAATTGGCGGTGGGCATATGGGTGAAGCCATATTGGCCGGCCTTGTCCATGGTGCGTTTTTTGATCCGGAGGCGGTGATCGTTGCTAATCCTGGGGAACAGAGACGTCGGGAGCTGAGCGAGAACTACGGCGTGGACTGCGTTGCCGATGGCGCCAAGATCAATAATCCGGATACTGTGATCCTGGCAATCAAGCCAGCCCGACTCCGGGAAGTCAGCCATCAGTTGTCAGCAGCTTGGGAGATTGCCCCCAAACGAGTCGTGAGTATTGCTGCTGGTATCCCAAGTTCTGTTATCCAGGATCTCTTCCCAAATAGTGTGGTTATCCGCGTGATGCCGAATGTTGCGCTTGCAGTCGGGGCTGGAATGACCGAGGTGGCCATGACAGCCGACACGCCGATCAAGGAGGCCGAACTGGTCTGCGAGCTCTTCTCCATGATGGGGGAGGCCGTGATAGTCGATGAAGGACTGATCGATATTGCGACTTCTGTAAGCGGTTCGGGACCTGCCTACTTTGCTCTATTTGCGGAGGAGTTGGCCAAAGCGGCGGCTCAGGCCGGTTTAGATGCCCAGCTTGCATCACTGCTGGCTCGTCAAACCCTGATTGGGGCAGCACGTTATCTGGAGCTTAATGATGCCAATGCGGAAGAGTTGCGCAAGGTTGTGACAAGCCCGAACGGAACGACTCAGGCAGCTCTGGAGTCCTTTTTTGCAGATGACCTCGGGTCAATCCTCAGCAATGCCGTCCAAGCCTGCATCCACCGAGCAAAGGAGCTGGCATGCTGAGTTATTTCTTGCCACCGATATTGACCACTTTTATATTGACCTTGATCAATATCTATGTTGTTTTGATTGTAGTCTGGGCGATATTCTCTTGGTTTGACCATTCCAAAGGCTTACTTAATGACATCTATAAGGTGCTTGACCAGATAATCAGCCCTTTCATTAATTTATTCAAGCGTTTCATACCCCCGCTTGGTGGTCTTGATCTCTCACCCCTGATAGCTGTGATACTCTTACAGCTCGTGGCCTGGTTCCTGTTCTGAGAATCCATACTTCCTTAAGCTTAAAGGGCAGACATTTCGCATGTCTTTCGCTATACTATTCACGGGTTATTCGATTAACCAAACGGAGGATATAATATGAGTATTACTGCTTTGGAAATTCAAGAGGTAAGGTTCGGCGAAGTCCGCAAAGGC
>JAIRUT010000063.1 GCA_031254255.1 Coriobacteriales bacterium | reverse complement strand
GGCTGCCAATGCCTGCCCGCCACTGCTCATTGGGGTGGGAGTTGGTGGCAGCTTCGACAAGGTGGCCGGTCTTTCTAAACAGGCCCTGCTTCGGGAGATAGATGGTTGCGGGGTGCGAGATGCGCGGGCTGCTGCAAAACCCGACAACCCCGACAACCCCGACAACCCCGACATTCAAAGCCTCCAGCTCAAAGACATGGAGCTTGAGCTGCTGCGGCGGATCAACGAGCTGGGCATCGGGCCGGGTGGACTGGGCGGAGATACTACGGCGTTGGCCGTACACATCAACACTGCTCCATGTCACATTGCGGCTCTACCGGTGGCTGTCAACCTCGGATGCTGCGCCCAACGTTCCGTCAGCTTTTATCTAGAGATCGGTGACTGAACATGTCTGAGCATTGGATCAATGCCAATCCAAGCCCATTGGCAGAAAAACAGCAGCCTATCTTTTCGGATCCACAAGTTAAACAGCCGCTGCATCTCAACTTGCCACAATTGCCCGTTGATCAGATAGACCGAAAAAAGCTGTCTGACCTGCGAGTTGGTGATGCCGTGTTGCTCAGTGGATATCTCTATACGATGCGGGATGCCGGGCATCAACGCTGTCTTCAGGAGCTTCGCAAGAGCGGCGAGTTGCCTTTTGGATTGACTGGTCAGGCAGTGTTTTATGCCGGGCCGACCGCAGCCAGCGCTGGTCGCCCCTTCGCCTCTATCGGCCCAACTACTGCCAGCCGCATGGATTTCGCCGCCCCCGAACTCTATCAGGCTGGAATCTGCCTGACGCTCGGTAAGGGAATGCGTAGCGCTGCTGTAGCCGATAGTTGTGCCCAAACCGGATCTGTCCATCTTAGTGCTGTCGGGGGTGCAGCTGCCCTGTTGGCCCGCTCGGTTTTGGAGGCCGAGCTGCTCGCTTGGGAGGACTTGGGACCGGAGGCGCTCTATCGTCTCAGAGTCAAGGATCTTCCAGCTTTTGTAACTATAGATGCTCGCGGTGTTCAGTTTGACGTCATGCAAAGGCCCGAGATTTCCAGTTTGGCACCGACCATTTTGCCATCGACTTGTCCATCTTTGAGCAGTATGCTCCCCAGTTCTGCATCACCAACATTACTCACGCCACCCAAAGGAGACTGCCAACATGAGTGATCGACCTGGCATCCTGATCAGCTTTGAAGGTGGGGAAGGGGTTGGCAAGTCCACCCATATCCGGTTGCTTGCCGCCAGGTTGGAGGCCTCCGGATATGAGGTGCTTATTCTGCGTGAACCCGGGGGTACCGCCATTGGCGAGAAAATCCGAGACCTTCTGCTCGATCCCGAAAACACCGAAATGGATCCTTTGACTGAGCTTTTGCTCTACGAGGCTGCCCGGGCCCAGATTGTTGCCGAACACATCATACCTGCACTCCAACGCGGCGTAGTGGTGTTGCTGGATCGCTTCACGGACTCCACATTGGCCTACCAAGGTTATGGGCGCGATCTGCCTCTACAACAAGTTCGCGAGGCCAATGCTATCGGTAGCCACGGCCTTCTGCCCGATCGCACCATCCTGCTTGTGGATGGATTGACCGAATCGCTGCAAAGGGCAATAGAGTCTGGAGCTGATCGCCTGGAGGCTGAGGGTCTGGAATTTCACCAGCGAGTGGCCAATGGTTTCCAAGCTCTCTTGGAGCTGGGCCCAGAGCGTATCCGCCTGATTCCCAGTCAACATGACAAGCGCATGACGGCTGAACTGATCGTCAATCAGTTGGCCGACCTCTTTACTGACCTGAAAGAGGACTACGAACTCAGCGATGATCTCTTGGCTTCGGCTCGGCGCGAGCAGACACGCAAGATAAGCACCTTGTGACGAGGAGGACAATTAATTGACTCTGGGAAGCAGCGTGACTCAACTCAAACAGCAGCCGGTTATTCCGATCACCCCGCCCTTTGACGAGTTGGTCGGTCAACCACTTGTGTCTTCCTACTTGTCGCGAGTGGTCTCATCCGAGCAGACGATCTCCCAAGCCTACCTCTTCACTGGGCCTCTGGGTGCCGGCAAGACCGAGGCGGCGCTGCTTTTTGCCCGTACCCTGCTTTGCCCCAATGGGGGCTTGGACAACTGCGATGAATGCCGTCGAGTAATGCGCAAAACCCATCCCGATCTGCATATTCTGGAGCCGGAGGGTGCAAAGTCCTACCTCTTGGAGCAGATCCAGGACTTGATTCATGAGGCCTACCTGACACCGATGCGGGCTAATCGTAAGGTCTACATCCTGACCCAGGCTGACAGCCTTTCGGTCTCAGCTGCCAACGCCTTCTTGAAGCTGCTGGAAGAGCCGCCACCCAGCGTGGTCTTTATCCTGATTGGCAGAATGCGGGCCAGCCTGCCGGAAACAGTCGTCTCCCGCTGTCAATTCGTCAATTTCGTCGCCCTCCCGGAGGTCATAGCTGTCAAGTTGCTGGTCCAAGAGCTTGGAGCCAGTGATGAGCAGGCCCGGATTGCCCTTGCCGTTGCCGGTGGCTCACTCAGCCAGGCGCGTGGGTTTTTGCGATCCGAGGAGCGCCGCGCACTGAGACGTGAGGTCTTGGGCGTGCTCTCCTCGCTGGACCGCCGCGATGCCTTTGACCTGCTGGAATGTGCCCAGTCCCTTGTTCGCTTGGCGCGTGCTCCGCTGGATAGCATGCGTCTGCGTCAAGCTGAGCAGTTGGAAGCCAGCAAGGATCAGCTTAGCAAGGGTGCATTGAATGCCATGGAGCAGCGTCAAAAGCGAGAGCTCAGCTTTGCCGAACGGGGCAACATCAATGAGGTTTTCAATGTCTTTCGCTCTTGGTATCGCGACCTGCTGTTGATCAATCTAGGGCGTAAAGCAGATTGCGTTAACCAGGATGTCCTTGATTCCATCCAGCTTTGGGCTGCGGACATCAAAGCTGACTCCTGCGTGCGCCTGCTACGGGGGCTGGATGAGGCCGAACAGCGTTTGCAGTATAATGTGTCAGTACAATCAATTATTGAATCCCTGTTGCTGGCTGCTGCGCGCGAACTTGCGCAAATCAGACAGCTTGTGTAGAAACGAAACCAAGAAACGTTGAACATGGGGGATTGGAAGGATATACATGTCGAGCACGACAGATCTCTCAGATATAGAAAAACTTGAATCAAATAATGACGTGGCCCTTGAGCTGGAGGACGAAACAGCTGTTGAGGCAGTGGATGAGGCTGTAAATCTAACAGCAGACGATGTAGCCGATGCAAGAGCAGACGATAAAGTCGTCGAAAATGATAAAGATATTGTCAAGGTTGTTTCCATCAAGTTGCCTTTCA
>JAIRUT010000110.1 GCA_031254255.1 Coriobacteriales bacterium | reverse complement strand
AAAGGTGGCCGCATGGATGTTGTTGTCAAAGAGGGTGGCGGGAATGGTGGTGAGCCCGGTGCAGCCTTGGAATGCGATGTAGAAACTCGTCACCTGGGTGTTGTTGGCAAAAAGGGTGGCGGGAATGGTGGTCAGATTCGCACAGCCACGGAATATATATGACATGTCAGGCGAGTCCTGCTGGAGCAGCGCGGTGTTGACCTTGGTCAGGCGCTGCTCACCGTGGTGTGCGGAGTTGT
Organism: Coriobacteriales bacterium; assembly: GCA_031254255.1. GTDB lineage: Bacteria > Actinomycetota > Coriobacteriia > Coriobacteriales > UBA8131 > WRFC01. The sequence goes on along the minus strand of JAIRUT010000110.1, from coordinate 4,159 downwards.
ATCTGTATGTGTCGAATGTGATCCCACCGGGCAGGCGCCCGGATACCGTGATGGTGCGGATTGCAGTTGTGGCGTAGGTGTGGCTGGCGGTGTTTGTCGTGGTGGCGCCATCGCCCCAGTCAACCATATAGTTGTTGTCACCTGTTCCAATGAGGAGTGTCACATCCAGGCTCGTGGCTCCGAAGAGGGCATCAGATGAGGCCTTGGTCATGTCGTAGTCAAAGGACATGAAGGGCATAGTGACGTTTACTGTGATACTTTGTGTGAATGTGGGGTCTTCCACCGATGTGACCTTCACGGTAAATCCCGTGTTCAGCTCATTTCTTCCCACGGTCAGCTTGCCTGCTGCGGGATCGATCACAGTTGCTGCATCCTGCGCGACAACGGTACCTGTTGCAGAACCTTTGGGGTCAGTAAGTGTGTAGGTGACGTCTTGGCTTGGGAAGTTCTCGCCATAGACGAGTGTCGTGAGCTGGATGCTGTCTCCCGGGCTCAGCGTCACATCTGTCACGGGAGTTGAGCTGCCGGCATAGACTGACATACTTGTTACCGTGGAGGACGTGATCTCATCAATCAGCGCCACACCGTCAGCATCAGAACCGGCCTTCAGTGTGTCAATGTCTGTGAGTGTGGCAAATGCCGAGACGGGCTCTATGGCGTAGTACCACTCCTGGTCGATCTGGCCTGTGAGCGTGATGGAGTCAAGGAGAAGTCCCGTGGCACTGTCAGGTGCGATGGCCTCGGCCCAATATGCCCAGCCGTCTGCTGCCATCACCCAGTAGGGGCCTGGCTTTGATCCGGCATTCTTCCAGTCAGACATGGTGATGACCGTGGCATCCATCGTCTCTTTTGCGGTGTGCGTTTCTATTTCTTGTTTGTTGTCTTTGTAAAATGTCGTGCCATCAGCCTCTTGCCCAACCGTGAGTTGGTCATGGCTGCCGTCAAGATCGATTGTCGCTGCTGTGGGTGTGGTCAGTGTGGATGTTGGTGTGGAGCCGTTTGCGGGGTCACTGACCTTGTTCGAGTAGGTCTCAGAGTCCACTCCAAAGACCCCGAGTCCGGTGAGGTCACTTTCCAGTGAGTCCGGATCCCTGTTGAAGGTCGGCATGTAGACCTTGTGTCCACCCGTCAGCCATTGCCAGTACAGGTGAAATGCCCCCCCCCCCCATCTGAGCCGCAATTATTCACTCCGGCCAGGGGTGTGTGTACCGCCCATGTGGAGATGTCACCTATCAGGGCATCGGTCTTCATTGGGGTGGCCATATTGCCAGCATCCGATGCAAAGGTGCCCATGACGGTGGTGTCATCCCTCTGAACACCATTTGGGTCATAGGTGCCCTTCAGTCCGGCACCGTCCCCCACCTCCATGTATTCCAGCAGTTTCACCTTGGCATAGATGGAGGTGGTACCGTAGTTTTCTGCATAGACATCGAGGTTTTGCCCGTTAAAGTCGTCATGCAGTCTCCCTCCCGGTGTCACATCGTTTTCCACGTTCTCATTCAGTGCCATCTGCGAGATGGCACTCCAGGCGAAGGTGCCGGCCAGAAGTGCCGTCAGGCATACCGCGATCGCGAGGATGATGGCCAGGGTTCTTCGCCCTTGGAACCATCGCCTCTTTGTTGCCGTCTGTTCATTCATCTTGCATTGCCCCCTTGTCCTGTCTGGTGGACGGGAAAGTGTCCCCTGTCCATGGTTGCCTTGCAGACGGGAAACCATTCCCTGTCTGCCCCTGTCGGTTCTACGTTCATCGTTGTTGCCCCCTTGTCTTGGGTCTCATCCCATCGGGGTAGCTTCCCCTCGGGATTGGTTGATCCGGCATCCGGGCCCCATGCCCGATGCCGACTGTCTCGTCCACCCTCCACGCGGTTCTCCCTGATCCTCCGTTGGTTGTTTCGCAGCAGATTGCTGTGGCATAAAGATCCTTGGCTTCGCTAAGGATGACAAAAGTGGACGGAGATGCCATTGATGATATCGGCTGGTTCAGCCATGATTGCCCCCTGTTCAATTCGCCCCTTGCACGGATATACGACCTGCACCGCTAAATGCACCCAAACACCCAAGGTGGCAAAAGCCTCGTTCCAATGCAACAGGAGCGGGAAATTCGCAGGTCTTATCCGCTTACGTGCATAATAATGCCGCCCAGACGGAGACTTGTCAAGCATAGGATTGAAATCTGAGCAGGTTATTTCTCATAATTATACGGAGTGGAGTCCAAACAAGTATCAAGCTGCCGCGTCAACTGACGAGGTTTCAAGCAATGACCTATCTTGATATTTTTACTTATAGCTCAAGAAGTTACTTTGAATGAAACGGCTAACATTGCTATGTTGTATGGGTGGCCAAAGCCACATGGAAATATAGTTCCCCAACAATACCTGCCCCACTATCCGGGATGCAGCAAACTTGGGGAGCTTTTGTCGGAAGGGGCATGATTTGGAAAAAGTAGCCATTTTAGTTGATGGTGGTTTTTATCACAAAAGAGCCAGCAAGTTTTTTGGCTCAAAAAAGCCCGTCAGAGCGAGCTAGCGAACTTATTGATTATTGTAGGTTGCATCAAATACATGAGTCGATACCAGTTTTGCACGAAAATCGGCCATTGTTGCATGAGATGAACGAAAACGCGAAGAACTTGGTACCGAAGTAACATATCCAAACTGGTCACCTGGCAAATCCGCAGGTCAAAGCCTCGTCTCATTTTGATCACTCCCACATGAACTTGAAGTTTTTCGCTTTTCCGTTCATTTCATGCAAAGCTAACGCATTTACGTGTCAAACTGGCAGAGCGTTCCCAAAATCCAAGGAGCCAAACCCGTGCTTGAGCGTCTGAAAGAGTATATTTTGCAGATTTATTTGTAAAAATTATGAATTACTTCCTATTTTCAGCCTAAGTCAAGGCAGCAATTTTCTTCTTGTCCTCCGCATCTTCTTGTATAGCCAACGAAAAACCAATATGTCTCCAACAACAAACATGAACATGCCGAAGGCCATAAGACGCCCGGTGCTGTCACCCGTTCCGGGACTGGAGCCACCAGATCCTGACTTGTCGGGCGCGGTGACGATCGGATTCGGTTCGGCATCCTTATAAGTGGCCTCAACATTCACGTCATGAGCCGGCATGACCAACGTGGTTGATATGGAGTGCTCTTCTAAAATCAGGTCGGAACTAAGTATGGATACCGACAGCCCACTTATGCCACCGGCAGAGCTACCATCAGGTTCGGAGGTGGTTCCAGTCTCATCGCCCTCGACAACCACCCAGCGGTCGAAAACCTTGCCCTCAGCCGGTGGGTCGGCCATGATTTTGGCCGTCTCGCCCTCCAAGTACCTGCCGCCACCACTACCACTGATCACCGTCAGCAAGTAATTAGGCAGCTCCAGAATCCCTGGAGTGACGATTTTGCCAGCCTCCTTTTCGCCACCACTCCTGGGAGTTACATAGACCATTCCCGTATTAACCAAGGAACCGGTAGCTTCATCGCTGGCAGTAAAGGCCATCACCAGTCTGAGCTCTTGTCCCTCGTGTCCGAGCAGGTCACTGGCTAGCACGGTCGTACTGACATACCCCAAGCCCGTTGTTCCATCCGTCCATTCTTTGAGAGTGAAAGGCACATTTGCCCCACCTATGGTCACAGCAGCGCTGCCTTGCATAAACCCAAGCATGTCAGTAGGATATGCATCTTCCAGCCTGATTGATTCATAGCCAGCCAAATCACCTGGCAGAGTGGTCGTGATAGCAAAGTCAATCCCCCGGCCAGGTACGTATCCTCCTGAAGAGCTTGTCTTACTGATCTGTCCTGGCCTGGCCAGCCAGACTGCATATAAGTCCACATTGTGATCAATCTCGAAAGTGTCGCCCGGCTGCCAGACTTGTCCATGGCTCATAGGTAGCTCCGACCAGCCCACAAAGAGGTAGCCTTCTCGCTCAAGGTCGTTTTGCCCCAGTACAGTCACAGTGCTGCGGCTATCATAGGGGCTGTTATCCTCGACCGGAGCCATGCCGCTGGTCGCTCCATTGGCGTCATAGGTTACAGTCCGCTTGGGTTCGGTAAGCGTCGTCCCGTCAGTGTTGCCGCCCGGACCTGGCGCTGGCGTTTCCTCGCCTCCGCGCTGTTTGATGTAGATGTTAGCCGTATTGGTAATAGTGCCCTGCGTGTCTGAG
>JAIRUT010000058.1 GCA_031254255.1 Coriobacteriales bacterium | reverse complement strand
GTGAAAGAGCCGCCCGCAGACGAACAGCCCTTCCACCTGCTGGTTTACAGTGTCACTTGCCTAAAATAGCGAACTCCGAGCCATGCACGTAGTTTTCCATGATCCCCAGTGCATCATAGGTGTTGATGCGGGAGTCAGAGGTCACGTTGTAGGTCAGGATCTGCCCGTCAGTGCTCACAGGGGTCTGGCGCAGCCAGCCTGAGATCACATCCAAAGCATCCTGGGCATTGATGATGTTGTTTTTGTCCGAGTCACCGAACTTCACGGCCTGTGCCGCCCCATCGGGTGTTGAATAGTTTGCAAAGTCTGCCAGGTCGGCACCTGGCTCACCCGAAGTGGTGAAGAGCACATAGGTCGCCACCCCGTACTTGCCGGTGAACTCCGGCGAGTAGAACAGCTCGGCTCCCTTGTAGCCGATGGACTGTCCGGCAGAGATCCCATCAACTGTCACTGCTACCGCCCGCTTGTCCGCAGGTATCAAATCAATACCGTCGCCTGTGAACAGCTCACGCACAGAGACGGCGATGGTTACCGGTGCCGTAAAGCCGACGGTCCTTGTCGCCTTGGAGATGTTGAAGATAAATGCTGGGTCATACGAGGTCGTCTTCAGCGTCAGGCCACCCACGCATATCTCAGCGTCGGGCATGACGGCCACATCGATGTCGGTTTTCAGCTTCAGGCTGATGCTCATCAGCTCAGCTGGAAACTCAGTTCCGCTGAGCCCAATGCCCTCCAAGGAGGTGTCGGTATAGACGAAGCGCAGCTGGTTTCCAGTATCAACGTTCCAGGAGAGCGTGCCGCCGCCCAGGCGGGAGGAGGTTGTGACACCCTCCACGCTGAAGATGCTCGGGATGTCGATGACCCCATCCATCAGCTTCCAGCCGCCCTCGGGAAAGCCGGTGGCCTTGACCAGCATGTTAAAGCTGGTCCCGGCCTTGCCGCTGACCTTGTCAGGAGCATCCAGGATTATGGATGCGGACTCAATCGGAATAGTAGGCTCAGATGTGAAGGCATCCGTCATGTCGTAGAGCCTGTTCTTTCCATTCGTAAAACGCTCATAGGCCACTAGTGCATAACTGCCCTGATCAGTGGCCATGCCGTCACGCTCTCCCGTGGCAACATGTTTGAATCCGCCGCCTTCCACATAGAAGCTGAGCAGACCAGTGATCGTATTGCCTTCCGCCTTCACGAAGCGGCTATCAGTGGCCGGATCGATGCCGAGGGCCGTCAGGGCAACGGTTACCTGCGCGGTGCTCTCCAGATTGTAAGACCCCCATGAGTAGAAGGTGCCGTCAGCTCCCTGCACACCTGAAAGCCAGTTCAGGGCACGGTCGATCGCGTCTGCAACCGCTGGCTGTGAGCGATAGGGGGTCAATGCCTGCATGGCCATCGCCGTTATGTCCGGATCGGCTGCGCCCGTTAACGACCAACCACCCCCGCTTTGGGAGATCCGTTCCTTGGAAAGGATGTAGTCGACCACCTTTTGACGGGTGGTCTCATCTGCGAATCCCGAGTTTGTCACCTCTCCATAATTGTCGGTGTCCATAGAGATCAGATAGAAGATATAGGCGTTGATTCCCTGCTTGTTAAACCATGACATGTCCGCCATGGGCTCAACCAGGTTGTAGCCGCGGAAATTGGTGCAGTCCTTTCCCAAAGCCGAAAGCGCAAGTATCAGGCGCTGGTTTTCTGTGGCCTTGTTTTTATGCAGCTTCATGCTCTCCTTTGTCGAAAGCATGCCTTCGATCCTGTCTAGATAGCCCTCATAGTAGCCATCCGGCACACTGTATCCGGCACGAGCCAGTGCGAGAACCGTCCACTCCCCGGACAATGTACCAAAATCGGGACTGGGAACGGTGGAGACCAGGGTTGCCAACGTGGCGTTCAGCTGCTTGCTGATATCAATGCTGCTTGGTGGTGTTGGTGGTGTAGTAGGAGTGGGATTCAGTGCAGCATTCAAGGTAGCGAGTGCACTGTCCACATCTGCTTGGCTCACAGTCAGATTAGTGAGCGCTGCGAGGGCATTGTTATACGCGTTCAACACACCGGGTTTTGCTAATACCTCCTCTTTGTTTGACGCGGAATTGACTCCAGCAACCGCCATAATCAGGGAATCTTTGTTGGCGGGGTCGTACATGGGAGTACCCATAAAGGCCGATCCCAAATCCTCACCATAACCGTAAACTGTGAATTGCCAACGGATGACATCCCCGTCTTTTACTTTGAAATTGGCGGCACTTGCATCGATGTACCAATTATTTTGCGTAATCATCCAGCCAGACCAGAAGGAAAAGTCAAACTCACCCAAAAACTTCCCCTTTGTGGTGGGGCCTGGATCCAAGGGACCGTTTGCGTCCAGAATGAATTGCGGTACATTCAAGGTGATGTCTCGTGGCATTTTGACGCTTGCCAGATAGAAGCTGTCGGTAAGGCTTCCTGTTTTTGTATAATTACTGCTGCCACCCAACAAACGATCAGTGACTTGCGCGATATTTTCTCCTTCATAAAATGGGACTTTCACCGGTTCGTATAAATAACCGTCACCGAGTGTATGGATTTCCAAGTCCACGGCGACATAGCCAGCAGGCTCACTTGACGGAGCTGCAAAAGCTTTTGAAGATAGGCCGACTGGAATTGACAGACCAGCAATCAAGAAGATCGCCAAGAGAATATTCAGGAACTTTTTTTGCGATAAACTTTT
>JAIRUT010000074.1 GCA_031254255.1 Coriobacteriales bacterium | reverse complement strand
CGTTTTTATCTTTTCCTTTGCAGGGCCAGAGTATGACTTCCGCACCGCTGGCGGCCTTTCCTCCCCGAACGTCAAGGCAGAACTTGCCGCTATTGGTGCGGACAGTGCCGTCTTTCATCCAGCGCCACCGCTGATTAGCCTTGTTGTGGCAGGGCCAGGCGATGACCTTGTTCCCTTGGCCTTCGCCGCCTTGCTGATCAATCACCATCGGCTATACGACTTGCAGGTATTCATTACGGAGCATCTGAGCTGGCTGGCGGATTATTCAAAACTTCTCCATGAAAAAACAACGACCAAGGATCCAGGGGAAACCTTCATGCTTGCCTTGACTGACTCCTTGATTGTCTATTTGGCGAACCAGCAAACGTAGTAAACATAGAGAGGAAGAACACACGATGCGAGATAAAACCATCAGCCGCAGGAGCTTTCTGGTTGGCAGCGCTGCTACTGCCGCTTTGTTAACACTGGGCGTCAACAGCATGGACAACTGGCTGAGCACGCAGGCTTTCGCAGACGAGGATACCGGAATGGTACAGGTACCGACGACCTGTAATGCCTGTTCCAACAAGTGCGGGTTCATCGCCTATGTCAAAGACGGCCGCCTCTGGAAGATCAAAGGCAATCCACTGCATCCCAATTCCAAGGGCATGCTCTGTGCCCGTGGCCACGGTTATGCACAGATTGTATATTCGAAATATCGCATCACCGATCCCTTGAAAAATGATGGCAACGGCAACTTCAAAGCCATCAGCTGGAACCAGGCCTATCAGGAGATCGGCGAAAAGGTGCAGACGATACTCACAGAGAAGGGCCCGGAGGCACTGGCGCTGATCGAAGATCCCCGCCCCAACGGCAAATACTACAGCCACAGGTTTATCAATGCCCTCGGATCGGGCAATTACTACCATCACAGTGCCGCCTGTAATCTCTCGTTTACCAGTGGAAACCTTTTGAGCATGGGCGCCTCGGGTTACTCCAGCGATATCACCTCGAGCAAGTTTGTGGTGTTCATCGGCCGCAGCTATGCCGATGGTATCAATCCCAAAAGCGCGCGCAGTTTGGTCACTGCGCGAGAAAACGGCACCAAGATCGTTTTTGTGGACCCGCGCCTGAACAATTCCGCCAATTTTGGTGCGCAGTGGCTGCCGATCAATCCGGGAACCGACCTTGCCCTCGTCTTGGCGATCAGCAATGTCCTGGTGGCAAACAATCTCTACGATGCGGACTTTGTGGCCAACGAGACTTACGGTTTCGACGAATGGAGTGCCGCGATCGGCCAATACACACCGCAGTGGGCGGAGCCGATCACCGGCATCAGTGCCGGCGTCATAAAGCAGCTGGCCTTGGACTTGGCAGCTGCCGCTCCTCAGTCGGCGATAGCTGAGACCTGGCGCGGTGCCTACGGTTGCTCGTATCAAAACTCCACGGAATGCGCCCGGGCAGTCAATGCGGTCAATGCCCTGCTCGGCAACTTCAATAAAAAGGGAGGCGCGCTGATCACCTCACCACCAAAACCCGGATCATTGGATCCGGTAAAGTTCCCGGCCACTCCAAAGGCGACCGAACGCTTGGGCAGCGTTGACTTTCCGCTGGCCGATGATGGCCCCGGCAGCAATCTGGCCGTGCCGCTTTATGCAAAAAGAGGCATTATCAAGGGCATTTTCTTCTATAACTCCAATGCCACCATGGGGTATTCCAATCCCCAGGCTTGGGCGGATGCGCTGTCCATGATGGATCTCAAGGTCTGCATAGACGTTCAGATGTCCGAAACCGCGCATCTTTGCGACTACGTTTTGCCAGAGTGCAGTTATCTGGAGCGCACTGAGCTTCCGGACTTCCTTGGCGCCAGTCAAGGTGTGGCCTGCGCCCGACAAAAGGTTGTGGATCTGGTGAATCCGAACACGCGCAGCTGTGACCTGATATATGGACAGTTGGCCGAGGCCTGTGGTGTCGGGCAATACTTCCAGTTCAATTTGGATGAGCTGATCGAAGCCCAACTGCAAAGCCTTGGTGCCGATATTGACGAATATCATGAAAAAGGTGTGACCAACGTTGGTGACCCTGTCGACATTTATGCGCAAGTTCCCGCTTGGAAAACCCCCAGCGGCAAGTTCCAATTCAAGTCTGACTTGATGGCCGAGCATGGGCTGGAGCCCCTGATCCACTGGATCCCACCCAAGGTCATGCCGCAAACCGGCAACGGCGAGTTTCGCCTGATCGGTGGCAAGCAGGCTATTCACAGCCACCAGATGACGACGGCCAACGAGGCCCTGATGGCTATAACTGAGAAGTATCACATGGAGCGGGCATGGATCAATGCTGCCGAGGCCGCCAAGCTGGGCATCGCGGATGGTGACCTGATCGAGATCACTTCAACGGAAAACAGCGTCCAAGTGCACTGCAAGGCCACCGAGCGCCTGAACCCCACCGCGATCTGGATTCCAACGCACTACGGCTGTAGTTCACCGGAGCTGAAACCGGGATACGGTGTCGGCATCCCCTGGATGTCAATGATTCCGTTTCAGCCAGAAGAGAAGGTAGGAGCGGCGATGACCCATGAGGTTATCGTCAAAGTCAGGAAGGTGGACGAATAATGGCACGCTATGGAATGTTGATCGACGCCAGCAAATGTGTGGGCTGCTTTGCTTGCCGGGTGGCCTGCCAGATGCAGAACAGTCTGGATGTGCACGAGTCTTTTATTCATTATGAGGAGATTGAAAGCGGAAGTTTCCCCATTGTCCGCAATGAGCATATCCCTATAGCTTGTATGCATTGTGAGGATGCACCCTGTCAGGCGGTCTGTCCCACGGCTGCCACCTATACCAACGCTGACGGCGTGGTGCTGGTTGACCATAGCCGTTGTATTGGCTGCAAGTATTGTATGACCGCCTGTCCGTATCAGGCACGCGTCCAAAACAAGGCCACCGGTGTGGCCGAGAAGTGCCGATTTTGCGTGTTCACTGGGGGTGGTGGCAACAATGGCAGTGGCAGTGGCAGTGGCAGTGGCAGTGAGCCAAAACCGGCTTGTGTGGACACCTGCATCACCGGCGCCCGTATATTCGGCGATCTGGATGATCCCGCAAGCGATGTCGCCAAGGCGATCATCAAAACGAATGCCAAACCTATTGCCGGCGATCTGACAAAAGTCAAAGTCTTCTACGTGAGGTGATTGAAAATGACTGAAACTCTCTTTTGGGGCACTCCGATTGCCTGGTATCTGTTTTTGGCCGGCTTGTCCGCCGGAGCCTATGCCGCCGTGGCGCTGATCGCCTTGAAGAATTCGAAAGACACGCAAAGGATCCAGCGTGTTGGCAGGATACTGGCACCTGTCGTTCTGGCCGTTGGCCTGATGCTGCTGATGACTGATGCCAAAGCCGGCATGCTGAATCCCGGACGGTTTTTCCTGCTGGTCAGCAACCTGCATTCTGTGATGAGTTGGGGCGTGCTCATACTGATCATCTTCGGAGTGATCTCAGTTGTTTCTGCTGTGCTTTCCCTGATGAAGTGGCCGGTGTCTAAATGGCTGGATGTGCTGGGTTTAGTCTTTGCATTTTTGACGGCAATCTATACAGGCGTACTGATAGGTGTGGTCAAAACCTATCCGCTTTGGAACACCGCCCTGCTCCCAGTACTTTTCGCAGTCTCAGCATTCTCCGTCGGACTGGCCGCCGTCTTTCTGGGCGGCACCTTCTTTGCCCACAAAGAGTTGGAGAAAGCAGAAGGCCTGAAGCGTATGCGCACATTCCTGCCGATAGCCGAGGGCATCCTGATAGTGCTACTGCTACTGGTAACCTCATCCGCAAACCCAGCAGCCCTGGAGTCAACCCAACGCCTACTCTCAGGCGACCTGTCACTGGCATTCTGGCTGGGCCTGGTCGTAATCGGCCTGGCGCTACCCTTGGTGCTGGAGCTAATAACCTACCGCTCCAAAGCAAGCAGCGGCCCATCATCCGCAGCAAACATAATAGGCGGCGCCGGAGCCCTGATAGGCGGCTTCATGCTACGTTACCTGATAATCTACGCCGCTGTTCCTCTGGTGATTGCCCTTTGATACGACTTGCCGAATGCCGGAGGATGCCGAAGGATCTGTGAACGCCGGAGGACATACGAGAGCTTTGGTACCGAAAGCCCTCATTATGCCGAACTTGGCTCCAGCACCCACAAGGCAAGTTTCATGCCTATGATTCTGAGTAGCGAAGCAACAAATAAACTGATCGGTGTATCAAGAAAATCACCGAGACACCAAAGAACCAGTTTCAATTCCTCACGGTTCGGTACTGTTGAGTACCGAAGAGTCCTTGCGACCAGAATGCGATTTCCAGAGTTTCAATTCCTCACGGTTCGGCACTGTTGAGTACCAAGTCTAGTGAACGTGTCCATGAAGATTTTGTTGCGTTTCAATTCCTCACGGTTCGGTACTGTTGAGTACCTGATAGAGTTCGCCCTTGTGCGGCACGAAGCCCGGTTTCAATTCCTCACGGTTCGGTACTGTTGAGCACCTCCGCGAGATCGCGCTGCGAGCAATGGCATGCCGTTTCAATTCCTCACGGTTCGGTACTGTTGAGTACCAGGGAAATTATTACGAATTCAAAAAACGATGAGTTTCAATTCCTCACGGTTCGGTACTGTTGAGTACCTTTAGAATCAAATTACGACGAAGCCAAGATTCAAGTTTCAATTCCTCACGGTTCGGTACTGTTGAGTAC
>JAIRUT010000015.1 GCA_031254255.1 Coriobacteriales bacterium | reverse complement strand
GCGAGCACAAACTCATATTTGTGGCTGACACATCAATTCGCATCGTCAACAACCCGTTCCTTGAACCAAAGTTCTTCAAGTCTCACGTACGGTTCTTAGGTAAGGCAGGCAAAACAATCCGCCCACCTTACCCGATGACTCTCTTTAATCAATAAAACTAACTTGACCAACATCCCATCCAGCTTAATTCCAACATTATCACGCAATCCAGTTCAAAATGAATCCAAATATCATTTAACTCATAACATGAATCAAGAAACTGAATTCACGCTATGAGTTCAGGAAGCAACCGGTTCTCTTGAAGAATCTGATATAACTTTTGTATCTGACCATATTTCTTGTATTGCACTTGCAATACTATTTATCAAGGTAGAATTTCCAGTTGGATAGGGAACATCTGCTAATTGAAAACCATAAAACCGCAGATAGAGAGAGCGGTAGCCATATTCAATATGTATAACACCTCTGCCGAACATTGCCACCTTTCCATTTTTTAATTTTACAATTGGTGAATCACTAAAATGAGCGCCCCAATTTTCCAGTGGCATTATTTGTTCAATAATACTTGGTATTTTCGTTGCGAAAACCGTCACTAAATTCATAAAGTCATCATCATCATTTTTATTTGCGCATAGCTGGATACATTCGTTAGCATAGGCACCATCTATATGTGTATCAGTAGCATTGGGAATACACGTCAAACACTCAAGAATCTCATCAGTTGTCATACTCCCTCACTTCATAATCTTATATATAAAACACAAATTAAGGTAAAGCCAGCCGTAGGTCAATACGGTAATTTCAGCATAATGCTATTTATATTCTGTCGATTTATATGAGGCAATCCAACAGACTTAAAGGTGTTGTGAAGCTTATGAGGTGCTCATGGACATCCTGAAAGTCTTATCAATTAATGTTCGTTATTATCGCAAACAAGCTGGATATTCGCAGGAAGTGCTTGCCAACAAGACAGGTCTTCATCGCACCTATATTGGAGGCATTGAGCAACGGCGAGTAAATGTATCTACTCAAAATCTCCAGAAAATTGCATTGGCATTGAATGTTGAAGCTTATCAGCTGTTGAAACCAATGGACTGTTAATGAGATATCGATTAGATGCCTAACTCCCACCTGTAACTCTTTGCCGTTATATTAGACACATAAACACTATCCAATATTCCGATGTGAGAGTTACAGATAAAATACCAAAGCTGCGATGAATTATGAGGACATGGTGATCAAGATGGTTTTCTATTTCGTGACGGCAAGACAAACCCCATCATGTCAATGGTGGCTTGGCATAGACAATAGCTTATTTTGTATGAGATGAACGGTAACGCGAAATTTTCTGTTAGATTAGTTTTGCTACAAAAAAAGAAGTTAACAAAACTGCAGGTCAAATAGGTGTTGCTGATTATTATCTCTGAACTTTAATATTCCTCTTGCGATATTTTTCGCGTTACCGTTCATCTCATACAATTTTCTAGCTTTTCTGGATTAAACCTGAATTAGCGCGGCTTTGGTCTTTGCTTGAAGGCCTTTCGATTTTAAAATGTTTGAAGTGGGCGTCTCTCCAGAAATGACAGTAATCGGATATGGCTGTGATGACCTTGGATTTCCGTAGCGAAAACCCCCGCGACACCCTGTCATAGTCAATCGACCTGATTTACCTGCTGCTCCAAGGCCTGCTTATATAGGTTGGCCAGTTCGGCTACTGGGGCTGCTATCATGCCCTCTATTTGCAGGTGGTCGCCGGTTACTTCGCCTAGTATGCTGTAGGGGACCTCTGCTGTCAGCAAGTGGTCTATGAAGGTATCGACCTTTTCTTCGGGTAGGCTCACTAGGATGCGGCTGTTGCTTTCTGCAAAGAGTGCGGCTGCTGGCGACAAGGGAGAGTCGTCGTCTAGATCCAGCACTACGCAGGCACCTAGGCCATTGCCGCGCCGACCGTTACCGCCTTGGCCGGTGCCACCTAGGCCGCTGCCTCCGAGACCATAACCGCCTTGGCCATTACCGCCTAGGCCATTGCCGCCGAGGCCGCTGCCACATCGACCCCCACCACCACTGGCTATGCAGCACTCTGCCAGAGCTACGGCTAGACCGCCGCTGCTTAGGTCGTGGGCGCTGGATAGTAGGCCTTGTTGGACGGCGTTGCGTACCACTGCTGCCACATCGCGCTCCAGCTCCAAATCCAAAGCGGGAATCACTCCGTCTACCAGCCCATGTTCGACCTTCAGGTATTCGCTGCCACCCAGTTCATCGTAGGTCTGGCCGACCAGGATTATCGTGTCGCCCTCCTGTTTGAATCCCGTTGAACAGGCGGTAGTGGCCTCAACATCCTCTACCAGGCCGACTATGCCAATGGTCGGGGTTGGGTAGATCGCGCGACCGAAGCTCTCGTTGTAAAAACTGACATTACCGCTGATCACGGGGATCTCTAAATAGCTGCAAGCCTCGGAGAGTCCGTCCACGGCAGCTACGAAGGTCCAGTAGACCTCTGGCTTTTCTGGGTTGCCGAAGTTCAGGCAGTCTGTGATGGCGGCTGGCATGGCACCGACGCAGGCTAGGTTGCGCATACCCTCGGCCAACGCTGCTTGGGCACCGCGATAGGGATCCAGATAGCACCAGCGGCCGTTGCAGTCAGTGCTCACTGCGATTCCGCGTTTGGTCATCTGGCCGCGTCCGGTGTCGCCGATGCGCAGTACTGCTGCATCCGCGCCTGGCAGCACTGCTGTGTTGTTCATTACCTGATGGTCGTATTGACGGTATATCCAAGCCCGCGAGCTGATGTTTGAACTGGCCAGCAGACGAATCAGGCAGGCAGTCAGCTCCTCCAAACCAGATGGGTGCTCAAGGCTCGCTGTATCAAAGGCCGCCAACTCGTCCAAATAAGCCGGACGCTCAGTCGGGGGGTCATAGACCGGAGCCGATTCAGCCAGCATCTCCGCTGGCATATCTGCAACGATCTGATCGGCCCCAACATCCGAGAGCGCTGTATCGCGAACCACAAAACGGCCGGTATCGGTAATCGTGCCGATCACGGTGGCCATGACGCCCCAATGCTCACAGCAGGCCAGTACCTCGTCCAGTTTTCCGGGCTCGGCAACGGCCAACATGCGCTCCTGCGATTCGGAGACCATGACCTCAAAGGCCTGCATACCAGGCTCGCGCCGTGGCACTTTTTGGACATCGATGTCGATGCCCACGCCTCCGCGGGAGGCCATCTCGCTGGCACTGGAGGTCAGGCCGGCAGCACCGAGGTCGCCCAAGGCCACCAGCAGCTTCTTTCGCAAGAGCTCCAGACAGGCCTCGATCAATAACTTCTCGGTAAAGGGATCGCCGACTTGGACTGCTGGGCGCTTGTTTTCAGCCGCCTCGTCAAATTCTTGGGAAGCCAGAACCGAGGCTCCGCCGATGCCGTCACGACCTGTTGTCGAACCCAGTAGGATCACCAAGTTTCCGGGTCCTGAGCCGACGGCACGGGTTAGCATATCTT
>JAIRUT010000150.1 GCA_031254255.1 Coriobacteriales bacterium | reverse complement strand
ATGCCCAAGTTTGCGATGGCACTGCCTGCAAATTCCATGGCTTGGTAAAGCGCGCCATCGACACCAATCATGCCGATGACATGAAGAATGACATCCTTGCCGGATACGCCGGGGCGCAGCTGGCCGTCAATCACGAACTTGATGCTGGAGGGCACCTTGAACCAAGTCCGACCGGTGGCCATGCCCACGGCGGCATCGGTTGAGCCAACCCCAGTGGCAAAGGCTCCGAGTGCACCATAGGTACAGGTATGCGAGTCGGCACCGATAATCAGGTCCCCTGCCCCGACGACTCCTTGTTCTGGTAGCAGGGCATGCTCCACGCCCATGCAACCAACCTCGTAAAAATGCGTGATACCCTGCTGTTTTGCAAAGTCGCGGACAGTCTTGGCCTGCTCTGCTGACTTGATGTCCTTGTTCGGCACATAGTGGTCGGGGACCAAGGCGATCTTCGTGGGATCAAAGACCTTCCCGGCGCCGATATTCTTGAATTCCCGGATCGCAATCGGCGCGGTGATGTCATTGGCCAGTACCAGATCCAGATTGCATTCAATCAGTTGTCCGGGCCTGACTTCATCCAAGCCCGCATGGGCGGCCAAAATCTTCTCGGCAATTGTCATCTGTCTTATGCTCATTTAAACCCTGCCACCTTCCATTGATGGTACTTCCTTTCCCTCAGAAACAATCAGTTTGTTCAGCGCGTTTGTGTAGGCGCGGGCTGATGCTGTAACAATATCCGGATGTGCGCCGCGGCCGGTGAAGACCTTGCCGGCTGGATCCTTGATCCGAATCGTGACCTCGCCCAGTGCATCAATACCTCGGGTGTTAGCCTGCACGCTGAACTCGATCAGGTCGTTATCGATCTGCATAATCCGGTTGATGGCCCGGTAGATGGCATCCACCGGCCCGTTACCATGGCAGGAATCTATCAGTATGTTTCCATCCCGAAAATGCAATTCGACTGTAGCGGTTGGTATAGCTGGAACCCCACAGCTGACCTGCAGGCGTTCCAAGGTGAAGGCCGCGCGCGAGGTGCGGTCGGCTTCGCTCACCAAAGACTCCAAGTCCTCATCGTAGACTTCCTTCTTCTGGTCAGCCAGATCCAGGAAATCCTTGTGGACACGTTCGAACTCCTCGTCATTCAGAGTGTATCCCAACAGATCCAGACGATGGCGCAGGGCGTGCCTGCCTGAACGGGCAGTCAGGATGATGCTGGACTCAGCCGCACCAACATCCGCCGGATCAATTATCTCATAGGTCGTGCGCTCTTTGAGAACACCGTCCTGATGGATTCCGCTGGAATGGGCGAAGGCGTTGGCACCGACAATGGCCTTGTTCGGCTGGACGTTCATACCAGTGATCTGAGAGACCATCCGAGAGGAGCGCATCAGTTCCTTGGTATTGATATTCGTGTCCAGTTCATACAGATCAGCGCGGGACTTCAGAGCCATCACGACCTCTTCCAACGCTGTGTTTCCGGCGCGTTCACCAATGCCGTTGATCGTGCATTCGACTTGGCGGGCACCGTTGGCAACACCGGCCATGGCATTGGCCGTGGCCATGCCCAAGTCGTTATGGCAGTGCACGCTAATGGTGACGTTTTCAATACCGGGGACATTTTCCGTGATTCCCCTGATCAACTTGCCGAAGATCTCGGGCACTGCATAGCCTGTGGTGTCGGGAATGTTGACAACTGTGGCACCGGCCTTGATGACAGCCTCCAGCATCCGATACAGGAACTTTGGATCAGCTCTACCGGCATCTTCTGCATAGAACTCAACGTCAGTTACATATGATTTGGCATGCTTGACTGCTGCTACAGCCTTTTCAATAGCCTCATCTTCGCTTATGCCCAGCTTATCTTGCAGGTGATTGGGAGAAACGCCGATCCCAGTGTGGATGCGGGGATGGGTAGCTGTTTTCAGAGCATCGGCGGCAACGTCAATATCCTTGGCAACCGCGCGAGTCAGCGCGCAAACCACCGCCCTGTCACCGACCTCTTCGCCGATACGTGCGACAGACTCAAAGTCACCCGGGCTGGAAACCGGAAAGCCGGCCTCGATAACATCGACACCCAGCCTCAGCAGCTGTCGGGTGACCTCCAGCTTCTCCTCAACATTCATGCTGGCACCCGGTGACTGCTCACCGTCGCGCAGTGTGGTATCGAAAATCTTGACAATTGACGAGTTGTTAATTGTTGACGACATATTTCAAACTCCTTCTTCTGCTCAGTAATGCTCAGTAATTTTTGTATAGCACTTTAAGTTTATCCACTCACAAATCTTTCCCGGCTCAGTTGCCAGATTGGAAAAGATTCAAACGGTTTTGTCTTGCTTTTCGAAATCCTCAAACTTTTACAGTTAGAACACTGAAAAGCGTTTCTTGCAATGGATCTATTGCTGAATAACAAAAATATAAGATTTATATAAACTGAGGGATTTTAGAGGCCGGACAATTCGATTCAATGCGCGGTGTCATCGGCACCGCAAAATCGAGGCCGGCTAAATAAGTCGTCCAAGAAGGAGGGCAAGAGAGTATCCGAATATGTCCTTCTGGTTTTTCACGCCTGCCAGTGTAGCACAGCCTGAAGCTTTGTGTAAAGAATTTTTATTCATTTTGTCGCTTTATTTTCACGCCTGCTTTTGTTGCCTCGCAATTGAGCATAGCTCTCTCATCACACTTCCGGAGAGAAAGGCCAAACATTCAAAGTCCATATAATAGGGAGCGGTCTCATCAAACTGCGCCTGTAGTTCAGCAGGAAACTCCTCATCGGCTTCGTAGAAGATCATGCGCATCGGAATCTTGGGAAGTACCATGAACTGCCAGCAATGGCCACCCAAAAGTATTCCGATATATTCTCCATTCAGCTCTTCAGCTGCAGCGACAAAGAGATTGTATTGCCCCTGTATATCCCGAAGCAGCGCCTCACAAATAAACCAACCCTCATCCTCGCCTTTCCCATCATGGGTACCGGAAGGCATGCCAGTCAGACGGCCTACTGGCACAAAGGAGAACTTGGGCTCGATACCGCCCTTGGCAAGAATGTAGTAGATCAAAAGGCTGCGATTGTTGATGTTTGTTTGCGGGCCACCGTCAACGGTATCCACGCCTTGATTAGTGATCAGGTAGTGGCGGCCCAAGAACTCAGCGCGGGCAGCATCTTCACCTTCTGGCGTCAGCCCCAATTGTCTGGCTTGAGCAACAATGTCGCAATCGGCCAAGCGTGGCAAAAGGCTTGTATATATCTGATCGTATCCACTGGGAATCTGCTCGGGCATCAGACAGACCTCACTTTATTCGCAAACATCAAATCAGGGCAACAAATAGGCAGTCTCTTCCCTGCCAAGTTGCTTTTGTACCTGGAATAACAGCTCCCGCAGGGCGCCTTCGGAAAGGAAGCCAGAACACTCAAAATCCATGTAATAGGGAGCGGTCTCATCAAAAAGTACCTGTATATCTGCAGGAAATTCCTCATCTGCCTCGAAGAATATCATGCGCATTGGCATTTTTGGAAGAACCATGAACTGCCAGCAATGGCCGCCCAGATGCTTGCCAATATACTCGCCACGCATCGCTTCGGCCGCAGCAGCAAAGACATCATGCTTTCCTTCGGTTTCCTTGATCAGATAATCACCCATAAAAGCCTCGTCCGACTCGCCTTGCCCCTCTATGGTGCCGGTCATGCGATTGATCGGAACAAAAGAAAATCTAGGTTCAATGCCGCCTTCAGCCAGAATATAATGAATTAAAAGACTGCGATTATTTATGGGAGCAGGTTCACCGCCATCTATTACATCGACACCTTCGGTGCTATATAGATAGGTTCGCCCCAAGAAGTCGACCTTAGCGCTGGCCTGACCTTCAGGTGCCAGGCCCAAACGCTTGGCCTGCTCAATAATATCAACTTCAGCAAGCTTGGGTAGCAAGGCTTGATAGATCTTCTCATATCCTGTTGGCATGATCACTCACACTTCCAAAACCACATCATTTTGTAAAAAATACCGGTAATCTTTCATTCTTTAACTGACCGAAACTTCTTCAGAGTTATTTTTATCCGAAGTCATCAACTTCTCATAAAGCTCGTCACCCACACACTCGCGTGCCATCTTGCACCAGCGTATGCAGGAAATTACATCATTGTAGACAACAAATCCACATTTCGGACAGGACAACTCCATGTCAGTCGTAAAAAGTTGTACTTCTGTCCCGCATATCGGGCAAGTCTTCA
>JAIRUT010000138.1 GCA_031254255.1 Coriobacteriales bacterium | reverse complement strand
AACATCAGACAAAGTATCAATGAGTGATTCGATGTCCGAATCATTCTCTAAAATGAACCGATCATCAATGACTGTTGTTTTTCCGCACTCATCATACAGGTCAACCAAAACACATTTTTCCAGCTTGAAAGGTTCATTATGAACAGTGGAAACTCGTTTTTCGTTAAACCATTTCATTAAATCATTCATTAGATAGGCATTTCTTTTTTCTTCGTAATACAATCTATCCTGAGGGCTGGAGAAAGACTTCTGCATTACAAAAGTTATGCTGCGGAACTCAGAGAAAAATGCGTCTAATGTAGATATCCCATCAAACAAATCGCATTCGACTCCAATATTGTTAGCATTCCGCACTGCGCTATAAAATTTTTGCAACATTGGATATGTCAAGCACTCCCCCATATGCTTATCCTTACAGCTTGCAGCCCACGTTGTATCGCAAGGGCACTCTTTTGCAAGGCAGAGGTTCCTCCCTGTCTCTTTTACGTTGTCTTTTGCCCATAATTGATTGGAGAACTTCTTTGGCAGAGATCAGAACCCTGTTCTGTGTCAGCAGCTTGGTGATGGTGGTTCTATAACAATCTTCCGCTTCTTTTATCATGATAACTCCGCCTCAAAGATCACTGGATATATTGTCATCAGCAGAGAGAACTGGGAACTCATCTCCAATTACTTGTACCGCAATGTCTCCAATTTTCACAAGTGATTCTTCTTCGCTCATCTCCTCTTTCGCAAACCTTTCAGTTGACCTTAACGTTTCAATCTCAACCTTTTCTTTTCTTCCAGGAGTGCCTAAAACTGTTCCAAGTTGCCTTATGGAGTCCATAGCGTAAAAACCAGTCGGCTTAACTGCAGGAATTGTGTACTCTCTGAATGTTCTTGCGATACTGAGCCTTTCCTGCACATCAGTGATTTTTACAAAAGCTTTTGGTATTTCAATTGAACCGAGCAGAGTCTCTGTGTCAGGATCTCTTATCGATAATCCTTCTTTACTCAAAACGGCAAACCGCATGCCAACTTCAATGCCATCAATTGATCCACGATTAAAAACAAGACTTCTCGCATCAATAAGCCTTGCTACCTTCACTTCAATTCTATCACTCGGCATAATGGATCTCCTTAGAGCTCTCGTGAGGTTCACGATAAAACTCATTCCAGTCATCAATTGAATTAGCTAAGTCCTCTTCAATGTAGCTCAATTGTGCGCTAACAACACCTAATTCTTTTCGCCTATTATTAGCGGTACCTCTCTCGAATTGTTCTTCTACAGCAAATCTAAGTGCTTGGGTTCTGCCAGCAGTTGTAGCAAGTCTACGTAACGAAGCTCTTGCATGCGCGGGGTCGACCTGCCTGTTTTTATTGAATAGAAAAGCACTCCAAACTTGAAAAACACCAGAAAGAATAGCAAGCGGGATTGTTGCGTACCATGTGTTTAACAGTCCCAATGCTCCCAGAATGCCAAGACTCAATGTGCATAAAAAACCAACCGACCCTAACAGCAGTGCCTGATAGAAAGGACTCCTATATGTCTGCTTATTTCGTATTTCCATAATCACCTGCCAGATTGCTCTTCTTGTGTAGTCGTCCTAGTCGTCCTAGATAACTTAAATAGATGCGCGACGATTTTTTCTTCATCTCCATTGCAACTAACACCGTAGGCCTGCTCGACAGCATGGTCGAGAGCTTTGTGAACTGCCATTAAATCTGGGTAGAGGAAATCGTTGTCAGGATCATACATATCGGCCAGCGATGATTCTGGGTAGTTATTGCGGGTGTCAATGACTGCTTGTGCATGTTTTTCAATCTCAACACGCTGTTCTTCATTTGGATTTGGCCAGACAAAGTTATTGTAAACGACTGCACCGGAGTATTGATAATCGGATTTTAATCTTCCAGTTACTGTGCGAGTCCAAGCAGCATGTATTTGCGATGAAATAATACCAAATTCATAGAAACTGCCTCTGGTCATCACCCAAAGTTTATTGCTGACAAAAACTTCCGGGCTTAGAATTGCGCAAGGAAGATACTTTCTCCGCTCAGATGACACTTCCGGGATAACTATGTAATTAGTTTTGGGCATGCATTCGAAAAAAATCTCGTTGGCTTGTCGGCCATTTTTATTGTTGGTTTTGCTGAACTTGAAAGCCTCATTTCACGTACAGCTCTTATACGATTAAGCACCAGTGGCATGCTTTTTAGTTTGGCGGGGTCAACATCACCAACATATAGACAGTATCTCTGCTTGTTGTTCAGCAATTCGTAAGCTCCTAGAAATAGATGGAAGTATTGCGAAGAAAGTGGCTCACGCAAAACAAAGTCATCTTTTTCTTCAGGAGTAAACACATAGTTTCCGCCATCTGTTGGCTTGTTGCCCAGCGTGATAATTGGAACATCGCATATTGGTTTTGGTCGTGCCTCCACAATGACATTTGGTACGTCAGCAAGATATGGATTAATATTGGTTGCTAGCATTTTGTTGTTGTGAGCATATAAAAACCGCTCTGATCTAACCTTTCTCCCAAAACCTATGATGACACAATGAACATGGGCCTTATCAGCTGCTTCGCTGCCCCAAACAAAAGTCCTCCATGCGAAGTTAATGGTGATTCCAAAGAGATTGAAGAGTGTATTCCAAATAGGAAAAACTTGCTCTCCCTGAGTTATGCTGTTTGTAGAAACAAACGCAGCTTCAATACTCTCATTGGCCATCATTGCCTCACACGCTTTGTAGTACCAAGCAGTTACATAATCAATGGATTTTGCACGCTTTATTTTTCCAAATAAATCTCCGATCTCTCGTTTTTGCTCTTCGCTGCAGTTTGATGAGCCCAAAAACGGCGGATTCCCCATCACGTAGTCGCACTCCCCCGCCGGCAGCACATCGTTCCAGTCAATGCGCAGCGCATTGCCCAGCACTATGTTGGCGCTGTCTTTCAGTGGCAGGTCCTCTATGTCGCGTTGGATTATGCTTTCGCTTTCTTGGTTTGCCTGAAGTTCGGCTATCCAGAGTGCCGTGGCGGCCACGCGTACTGCGAAGTCGTTGATCTCTATTCCGTAGAACTGGCCGAGTGATACCTTGACGTCTGAGATGCCTTCAAAGCCCATCACGCCTTGGCCGCCTTGGAGGCGCATCAGCACCCTGTTTTCCAAGCGGCGCAAACAGAGATAGGTCTCGGTCAGGAAGTTGCCGCTTCCGCAGGCTGGGTCCAGGAACCTGAGCGATGCCAGCCTGTTTTGGAAGGCCTTGAGCTGTGTGGTGACGGTCCTTTCTGACGACCCAGCAGTCAGAATGTCGTCGAGCTCCGTCTCCAGCGCATCCAGGAACAGCGGGTCGATCACCTTGTGGATGTTCTCCACGCTGGTGTAGTGCATGCCACCCTTGGCGCGGGTGTCGGGGTTCAGTGTGCTTTCAAACACCCCGCCGAAGACCGTTGGGCTGATCGCTGACCAGTCGGTCTCCTGCGCCAAGCGAAAGAGCAGCATGTGGCGGATGTTGTCTGTGAAGTTGGGAATCTCCACCTTCTCCTCGAAGAGGGCGCCGTTTATGTAGGGGAAGGCCTTCAGTGCATCCGACAGGTAGGGGTCGCGCCTGTCCTCTGGCGTGTCCAGCACCTCGAAAAGGTCCAGCAGGGCCCTGCGACTTTGCTCGGCATCAAATCCCCTCATGTAGTCAAGGAACATGTCCCGCCTGCCCAAAACACCGCTGTCCTCGGCAAAGAGCAAAAACACCAGTCGCACGCAGAGCACGTTTAGGCAGTGCTGGCTGGCCTCGCTTTCTGGGTCGATGTATTCACCCATCAGCTCCGTGTGCAGCTCGCCTATGAGCTCACCGGCTTTGATGGAGACGGTGCGTTCGCGCTCGATGCGGCTATTCTTGGGGTCGATGATGAAGTTGAAGAGGTGTATCTGTTCGGGCAGCTCGGCAAGCCCCACTTGCGTGTGGGTCTTGCCGGACTGGTCGGCCTCGCGGTCATGGATGCGGAACTCCTCGAAGTTGCAGGTGATGATGAAGCGCGGGGAGTGCGAGGGTGGCAGGCTCTGGGCGTATGAGAGCGCCTGCTCGTATGGGGTGACGAGGCGCCTTTGGCGCATCTCCGGCTTTTCGAGGTCGATGCCGAGCGACTTCTGCTCGATGATCACGCCGGTATCTTCGATGGTTACATCGGGAAAGCCGGCATCGGTGCGCTTCTCGAAGCGGGCGATGTTGTCCGGATCCTTGACGCCCAGGCACTCACGCAGAAGCTCCAGCCAAAACGGGGCCGTGTCACCCTTCTCGTATCCGCGCCCTGTCCACTTTGCCGCGAAGGCTGCGGCAGCCGCCTTTTGTGCCTTGAGATCCAATGTCGCCTCCGAATTGAGTTTCCGCATTTCACACACCGAATAATCACAATTGTGATTTTACCTTATCGGGGGATCATTGATCTTGGCTCAACTTTCAGCTCAATGCTGATATACGAAGTGCCAGAGATGACACTAAGCTTAAGATAATTCTTTCATGACTTCTCCTGTTGTGGAAATTGATTTCATCATAGTGCTGGTCGTGTGGTGGTAAGGCACATTTATCCAAGGAGAATGTGTAGGCAATCACTGACCTAGCATAGTTGCGAGAAAAGCGCCTACCATTTGAGGTGACAACGGAACCCGACCCGTTTTACTCTGAAAGCAACTTGGCTCATCTTCGCCGTGGAGTTGCTGCCCTTAACGGTGGCAAGGACACAGAACGTAAGCAACAGCTTGCCGTCAACAGACATTGCCTCGGCAGCAGGAACCGGATGGTATGTCTCGTCTATCTGGACGCGCCTGACAGCATGGTTGTGCCCTGGATTCCATCCGAGACGGCAAAGACTGCCTCTCGCCCATTCTCAGTCACCCTCGCTGATGTCGTCTTCCTGCTCGTAGTAATAGGAGTAGTCGATGCCCTTCACAAAGACCTCGCGGTCGTTTATCCTGTCGGTCAGCGCAACCTGCAACAATGACTTCAACGGCTTGCTGTTCGACACGCTCTTTTTCATCGCAGCAAGATAATCCTTCTTGTCGACTTGGCTCCAATCAACGCAAAGTTTCAAGCTCTTTTTGAGTATCAAGTCAAGCCAGATGCGAGTGCTTCTGCCGTTGCCCTCCATGAACGGATGGGCAACATTCATTTCCACATACTTGTCGGCTATCTCGTCAAAGGTGTTTTCCGGCATCGCTTCGACGTTTCTCAGCGATTCAGGCAGAAATCGCACCATAGCGAACTGAAAGTCACCCTTGGCGATATTGAGCGTCCTGATTTGTCCGGCGAAGTCGTACAGTCCACCGAAAAGATAGCCGTGTATCTGCTGCAAACCCCTGACTGTACCGACTTCTACTGTGCCAAGCAACGAGCTGTCGAAAAGCGCAGATGCCTTGGATTTGCTCGTGCCGTCAATCGTCTCGTCACGATATGTGAACCACTCGATGAAGCGGTTCGCTTTCTTTCCGGGGAATTCTTTGGCGAGAGCAATAACACCGCCGTTCGTCAGGCAATCTGTCAATCGGCGTTTGCCATCGGGTGCCACGAGTCTGAACCCCTTACAATTTGTAAGGACTTCGCTTCCAGCTTTCTTCAAACGGCTTTTAAGGACGTACCAATAGTTCCTCGAATCCGCGCTCTGGCTCAAAACGCCAACAATATCGACGACAGAAAACCACCACTTGGAACCCTCATCATCCCAAACGGCACGTACTTCTTTGTCGTCGAAGAATCGAATTGAGATTTTATTCATAGATAATATGTATCCTCCATATCAATAACCACATGAGTATTCGGCTGCCCTCCTTATGTGCTACATTGTCGCCGATGCTGGATTGAATAATTCTGGGCTCAAGACATCGCTGGCCAACACGTCAATCGGCACATTCAAGCTTTCCTGCAGCTCTCGACAAAAACCAGCAAGTTTAATCAATCCGCGCAGATTCCCATCGTCAACGATGCGAAAGTCGATATCACTGTCTGGATGAATGTCACCAC
>JAIRUT010000163.1 GCA_031254255.1 Coriobacteriales bacterium | reverse complement strand
AATGACCTATATTGATTAGCAGGGAGCCGGATCCACTTGTCGGATCATAGATCATAATCTCCGACCTGTCTTTGAGATGGTCTGCCACGATTTCGGACATCAGCAAAGAGACCTCATGCGGTGTGTAGAATTCTCCGGCCTTCTTACCGGCATTGGCTGCAAACATGCTGATCAGATACTCGTAGATGAAGCCAAGTACGTCATAATCCTGCCTGTCATCCATGGGAATGACCTTGATAAGCTGAATGAGGTCACTTATTGCCCTTGTTTGAGTGCCTGAGCTATCTCCAAGTTTGGAAAGTCCGGTTTGCAGGGTGTCGAGAATGCGATCAAAGACCTTCTTGTGCGTTGAGCTGATAAGACGACTGAAAGCCGAAAGTGCGTCTCGTACATTGGAGACATCGAAGTCTTTGCCCTTTTCGATCCATGTGGAGAAGAGGTTGTCGTAAGCGATAAAGTATCCGATTCTATCCCGGATGTACTCCACTTCTTCTAGACTATCCTCCGAGAGAGCCTTAATGTCGTTTTCGGGCCAATCGTCATCAATCAAGAACCTAACTTGTTTGTCCGACAAGTATTTGTAGAACATGAACCCAAGGATGTAGTCCTTGTACTCATGAGCCTCGATTTTTGACCGCATTTTGTTTGCGGATTCCCAGATTTTTGCTGCCAGTTGTTGTTTATTCACAGGTTCCTCCGAATGCCTTATCGTCAGGAGTTATTGCATTAGGAAGAGTATAGCGCCCTGTTAGATGCCGGATCATGTCTGTTGTGACAAAGAGCAGCAATCAGCGTTTTTCTGAGAAACACTAAGCCTTACACCAACTCCCCTGCCCATTCGCCAGCTTGGAAGATCGTTGCCTCACTGCCGTCGGGGCGGTGGCCGGTGATGTTTAGGTCTTTCGTGCCGATCATGAAGTCTACGTGGGTGGCGCTTTTGTTTACGCCATTGGCCTTGAGTTCGTCTTCGGACATCTCCGTTCCGCCTTCCAGGCAATCTGGGAAGCCCATGCCCAGAGCCAAGTGGCAGGAGGCGTTTTCGTCGTAAAGTGTCGAGTAGAAGAGTAGGCCGGACTGGCGAATCGGACTTGTCCACGGTACCAGTGCGCACTCCCCCAGCCTGTTGGAGTCCGCATCGGTCTCGATGATGGATTTCAGGATGTCCAAGCCAACGCGTGCTTTGCAGTCCACTGCTTGGCCGTCTCGGAAAGTTACCGAAAAATCCTCCACTATGCTGCCGTTATGCACCAGCGGCATCGAGGAGTGAACCACGCCGTCGGCGCGCAGGCGGTCAGGTGTGGTGAAGATCTCCTCTGTGGGCATGTTTGGGAAGAAGGGTCTGCCGTTGGTCAGGATATCCCCGCCACCCTTCCAAATGCCCTTGGGGTTCAGCCCGACAGTCAGATCCGTGCCGAGGCTATTCTGGTAGTGCAGGGAATCGAAGTTTTGGGCATTCAGCCATTCTGAGCGGCGGGTGAAGCTGGTGCGGTGGTTTTCCCAGGCGACAATCGCATCATCGCTGCCACCCACCCGCACTGTTTTCAGGATCGCCTCCCAAAGACTGCGGACAGCTTGGTCCTCCGGCATATCCGGGAAGACCTTCCTCGCCCACGCCGGAGAGGCGGCACCAGCTATGCTCCAGACCAAGCGCCCCTGGTCAATCGCATCGTAGAACTCCTTGCAGGCCTTATGGGAAGCCACTGCCTGGGCAGCCAACTTCTGGGGGTCTATTCCTTCCAGAGCCTGTGGGTCGTCGCTTTCGATACGTAGGATGGCAGCGCCGTTGCGAGCCATCGAGTTGTTCAGCAGCGCTACCCACTCCGGAACCTCCTTGAAACACTCTATGGCAACGTTTTCGTAGGCCATGCGCACTATCTGCTCGTCAGAAAAGCGCACGGTCACGCGCTTTGCACCGGCTGCATAGGCCTCGGCGACAAGCAGGCGGGCAAACTCGACCACGTCGATATTGCAGGATAAGAGCAGCTCCTGCCCTGGTTGCAGGTTGCATCCGGAGCGGATGATCAGCTTGGCGTACTCTTGCAGGTGGGTTTGGAGTTCAGTGTTGGCGGGGGTCAAGGTTGTGGCTCCTTCTCTAGTTCTCGGCTTGCCTACTCCTCCTCATCCAAGCCTCGGTAGTCTCTACGCAGGTTGTTGCGTAGTTCGAAGAGTTCGCGTTGGAGACCTACTGGGTAGTTATGCGGTTTCAGGAGGCGTTTTGATGAGTCATCAAGTTGTTCCAAGTTTTCCCGCGTCACTGCTTGGATTTGGAGGACACTATTGCGCTTCCAGAGCGTCTCCCCGGCCTTGGAAAGTGGCTCCAGCAGCTTATAAAAAGATCCCGGCGGCAGCGCCTTGCGGCGTAGCTCGTCGATTGGATCGATAATCAGATCTTCAGTCGGCGGATGAGTCAGCAGATAGATCATATCACCTGCATAAATGCCCTCTTTATCTCGATAACGACGAACAGCCAGCGGTCCGGGTAGGGTGTTTTTGAGCAGCTGCTCGGAAAGCTTCATGACCGGACGCCAGCTGCTCACCCCCGCTGGACGAACTGCACAAAGCTTATAAACGGCGGCCAAGGCTGGCTGGTCATAGGCCGTCACCAAGTGTGTTCCCACTCCCCATGAATCGATGCAGGCTCCCTGTCCATGCAAGGACTGAATCGTATACTCGTCAAGATCATTGCTAGCCACAATCTGCACATAGCCAAGTCCAGCCCGATCCAGTTGATAACGTGCCCTCTGAGAAAGCCAGGCGAGATCACCGGAATCGATGCGAATCCCGGCCAAACGATGGCCGCGCTCCTCCATCTCCTTGGCAACGGTTATGGCATTAGCCACCCCGCTTTTCACATCATAGGTATCAACCAGCAGGACGCAGCCATCTGGCATGGTTCGGGCAAAAGCCCGAAAGGCCTCAAGCTCGCTGTCGTGGGCCATGACCCAAGAATGCGCATGGGTACCAGAAACCGGAGCACCAAACAGGCGACCAGCCTCAACATTAGATGTGG
>JAIRUT010000159.1 GCA_031254255.1 Coriobacteriales bacterium | reverse complement strand
AATCACCTTGATCTTGTCTACCAAAAGCAGGTCTTTGAGCTGGTAAAGCACTGGAATCAGGAGGATGGGAGGGCGGTTATATCGGTTGTCCACGATCTCAGTTTGGCTCGGGCTTACGGAACCGACATCATTTTGATGAACAAGGGAAGCGTCGTTTCAGCAGGCGATGTTGATACGGTGCTGAGTCGCGAAAACCTGAAGCAGGTCTACTCGATGGATGTTTACGAGTGGATGACGGATATGCTTAGCCAGTGGAAGGATTGAAGGTTGTGCAATTGGAATTGGCAAGGCTTGTTGCAATGCTTGAAGTCTATGCGGCGGTTCAGGTTATGGAGGGGCTATGAAGGTCTACCAGCTGACAGTCGATGCCAAGGAGAAGCCATGCGCTACCTATTGACAGGTGGGTCAGCCTGCGGAAAGAGCAGCTATGCCGAGAAGCTGGCTGCAACACTTTGCTCACCGCGGTACTTGGTCTTTACGCTGCGCCCTGTCAATGAGCTGGATAGCGGGCGTCTTGATATGCAGCGTAAGACCTGCGCGGACAAAGGCTTTCAAAGTATAGAGTGCTATACAGATATCGGAAGCCTCCAGCTGCTCGAGCGCGGCACTGTCATCGTTGACTGCCTGTGCAACCTCAGCGCAAACGAGCTCTTTGATCCTGCGCATACCCTTCGTATGCAAGCTTCTTCCTCCGCCCGTGTTGCCGAAGTCGCAGGGAAGATCCTGGAAGGTCTCGAAGCCTTGGAGAGGCAATCCGAGCACATCATTATCGTGACCAATGACGTGGGTAGTGATGGAGCCAAGTATGACGATTCGGTGTTGGATTATATCCGGGTGCTGGGTACATTGAATACTGTACTGGCTGCCCGTTATGAAAATGTCTTTGAGTTTTGTTGCGGAATTCCTATGGTTCTAAAGGGCGAGCTGCCGAGGCTAGAGAGCTGAGAGGTTGGTGGAGGATTGATACTG
The DNA here is from genome assembly GCA_031254255.1 of Coriobacteriales bacterium. GTDB lineage: Bacteria > Actinomycetota > Coriobacteriia > Coriobacteriales > UBA8131 > WRFC01. The sequence goes on along the minus strand of JAIRUT010000159.1, from coordinate 3,770 downwards.
ATAGTTGGGGCAATGGCTTCTGGAAAACGAGAATATGCGATGCAAACCTTAGGCTACTTCGAGGCGGACATGGCTGATGCTGTCCTGGATGATCGCCCGGTTCTTTACAACCTGCAAAACATTGTGCAGCTGGATACGGACAACTGCCTCAAGCTGGTTCCAGCGCTGAAAAAGAAAGCAGTGGTGATCTGCAACGAGGTGGGAAGCGGTATCATTCCCTTCAACCAGCCAGACACCGCTTGGCGGGAAGCCACTGGACGGCTTTGCAATGCCTTGGCAAAAGAATCCGATGCGGTCATTCGCATGGTCTGCGGTATTCCAACGGTTTTGAAGTCCTGATTGCGGGGACATCGAAGGGTACCCGCATTTTTTTCACAGCTTGATGACAACTGTCCATTCTGGCTCGTATACAAGTGTTACACTTCTCTAATGAGTAATGACAGAAGAATAGAAGGCTCGGATCCCGAGTCGGAAAAAATAGATCCAGAATCAGATAGATCAGATGATGCAGCCGCCGCCATAGCAGCGCAGTCAGAGACGGTGAGGAATGTCTCTGGTGGCGTTGACCCGGAGGGTAATCCGGTCGATGCCGAGCGTTACAAGAAACTGAATCGCATGGGTACCGAAAGGGTGTCCAAGCTTCTCATGGAGTTTGCCATTCCCTCAATAATTGCTATGGTTACAAACGGCCTCTACAACATTGTCGATGCGATTTTCTTGGGACATGGTGTCGGCGAAGTTGGACTGGCTACCGCCCGCATCGCCTTGCCAATGATGATCTTCATTATGGCCATGGCCATGCTGATCGGCAATGGCGGCAATGCCCTTGTGGCCCTGCGCCTCGGAGAAGGCAAAAAACGGGAGGCTGAACGGATCCTCGGCATCTGTTTGACGCTGTTCATCGTTGCCGGGATTGTCGGTACGGCATTCATCTTCCTGTTTACGGACGGTGTACTCAGATTGTCTGGCGCAAGCCCCAGCGAGGCGGAGATATGGGCCTCCTGTCATACATTTTTGCGCATAATTTCCTTTGGTGTGATCTTCCAGTTCCTGGCTATGGGCTTCAACAACTTCATCCGTACAGCCGGTAATCCATCAAGGGCCCTATGTACCATGGTCGCTGGTATCAGCACCTCGGCTTTACTGAACTGGATTTTCGTCATCCATTTGGGCTGGGGAGTGGCAGGCTCGGCTTGGGCGACGGTGATCGGCCAGGGTGTGGGTGCAACTTTGGTCCTTCATTACTTCATAGCCAGTAAAAAGGCACCTTTCCATCTGAAGCTCAGCAATATGCCGATCAAGTTGAAAATCGCCCTTGGGGTACTGGCACTTGGCTCGGCATCCTTTATGCTTCAGATCGGGCAAGCAGTTGTTAATATGATCCTCAATTACCTGATCAACAAGTATGGTGCCACCAGCTTGATCGGATCTGAGGGGACTTTTGCGGCTCTGGGCGTAGTGAATAATGTGGCCATGTTTACATTTTTCCCGATTATGGGCATAGCGATTGCCGCCCAACCGTTGATTGGCTTCAACTATGGAGCGCGAAATTTTGAGCGAGTGAAGAAGACATTCTGGATGGCCTTTCTCTGGATCATGGCCTTTGGTCTGGCATTCTGGATTCTTGTACGTATCTTCCCCGGGCAGATAGCTATGCTCTTTGGGATCTCCGGCGATTTGCTGCACTTTACAGCCTCGGCTATCCAAATTCAGCTTTTCATGATCCCCGTCATGGGGTTACAGATTCTGGCATCTTCGCACTTCCAGTCTACCGGGCAGCCGGTGAAGTCGCTGATTCTTTCCATGAGCCGCCAAATCATCATCATGATTCCACTATTCTTCATCCTGCCCATAGTGATGCCGTTAATCTCCGCACAGTTTGTTCCAGTCGACGGTTTGATCTGGGCTTTTCCGATCTGTGACGCTACTTCGGCTCTTACATCTGGACTGATGATGCGCTGGGAGTTCAAGCGCATCGATAAAATTATGGCCAAGCACAAACAGGAAGAAGCAGGGGCAATGAGCCCCGCAGTCTGTTAAAATCGGTAATTGCATAAAACCCAAACAAGAAGGACAGGCGAGATGTCAAGAAGAAGCTTATCGGCCAAAGCGCTTCCAGTCTGGATCCTGACCCTGATTCTGGCTGCTGCAGTCGGGTTCAGCTTGGCCTCCTGCGGGTCAAAGGCAACGGATAGCCAAGAATCCATAGCCAACAGCTCAGCCGATGGCTCCGGAAATACAGACGACAGTTCGGCAAGTTCCAGCGAGGCATCCTTAGGGTCACCGGACGCATCAGTCAGCAATACCGATACCGATTCCAGCAATTTGTCAGTAACTCCAAACGATCAGTCAAACGCCAGTTCTGACAGCAGCACGGATGGCTCAGCTGACGGCGCCTTAACATCGGCTGAAAACACAATATCTTTCATCGAGGAAGTCAAGGCGCAATCCTATACTGTAACTTCAGAAGGCGTGGTCCCATCCACATCTGGCAAGTCATTCGGCGTCGTTGTTGATAGCTATTGCCCAGGTGGAACTTGGGTGGAGGGAACTTCGCCGATAACCGGCGTGATGCTTGTCCAGTATTCAGGCGGCACCTCTTCGGCAGGTGTAGTAGGCATCCAATGGATCAAGGGAGAAGAGGGATGGTCAGTCTACGCCATGCAGATAGCAGGGCAGTCCGCCTCCATCCCGCAGATTTGTAAATTCTTCTCAGAGGCCCTCAACTAGAGATCTGCTTGAGGGCTGACCTCTGCTTCAATGCAAGCTCATTTGGGGAATTGTCTTGGAATATCTGTAAGCTTGGCCAGTTTTACAGCGCGCGAACGATCTCCTCAACTTTGTCCTTGGCATCACCAAAAAGCATCGCTGAATTATCCCTGAAGAACAGGGGGTTTTGGACACCGGCGTAGCCAGTGGCCATAGAGCGCTTGAAGACGATCACATCTGTGGCATTCCAGACTTCCAGCACCGGCATTCCAGCGATCGGCGAACTTGGATCTTCAGCTGCTGCTGGATTCACGGTGTCGTTGGCGCCGATCACCAAAACGACATCGGTACCGGCAAAGTCCTCATTGATCTCATCCATTTCCAGCACTATGTCATAGGGCACCTTGGCCTCAGCCAGAAGCACATTCATGTGCCCAGGCAGACGGCCGGCCACCGGGTGGATGGCAAAGCGGATATCAATACCCTTCTCCCTGAGTTTGGAAGTCAAGTCGGCAACAGCACTCTGGGCTTGCGCCACGGCCATGCCGTATCCCGGGGCAATGATCACCGAGCGGGCATTCTTCAGCATATCAGCAGCTTCAGGAGCCATGATCTCGCGATATTCGCCGTAATCCTTGTCATCAGTTACAGCGCTGCCGTCTGAACCGAATCCACCCATGATCACTGAGATGAAGGAGCGGTTCATGGCCTTGCACATGATGTAGGAGAGGTAGGCACCAGAGGAACCGACAAGGGCACCGGTGATGATCAGCAGGTTGTTATCCAATGTGAAACCGGCCGCAGCAGCTGCCCAACCAGAATAGGAGTTGAGCATGGAGATTACGACCGGCATATCCCCACCTCCGATGGAGGCCACCAGATGCAGACCCAAAAGCAAGGCAATGATGGTAACGATGCTGAGCAGCGCCAGGCCGACACCGCCTTCTGGCCAGAGCACGAAGAGGACCGTGAGCACCAAGAAAGCGATCAATGCCAGCAGATTCAGGATATTTCTGCCCGGCAGCATCAGCGGCTTGGAAGAGATCTTTGCTGAAAGCTTC
>JAIRUT010000025.1 GCA_031254255.1 Coriobacteriales bacterium | reverse complement strand
GGTCGTATAACATATCGTTTTAAATAGATGAGTTTCGGTTTGATATAGGACTTGTGATCCATTAAGAAAAGTTTGCTGGAATCGCAGGATTTGAACTGAACTCATGTTAGCCTGTCTCTCAAAAAGCGGAATTCATCACTCAGCTGTTTTGAATAAAGACTGGTAAAGAACATAAAAGCTTTTGTAAGAGAGCAAATAAACGCCTGCGGCTGCGGCGTTCATATAGATAAAAACGAATAAACCCAGAAGGTTCGAACCAGCGCTTCAAGAGCCACATTAACGCTCAAGAAACGCGCACGTGCTTTCATTAATGGGTTTGAGATGACTAGTTCCGACTTTATGTACTGCTGTACTGCCGAGAACTACCTTAAAGAAGGGAACTGAACAATGAAGGTACGTCCTTCGGTCAAAAAAATGTGTGACAAGTGCAAGATTATCCGACGCCATGGCCGTGTTCTCGTGATCTGTCAGAACCCGCGGCACAAGCAGCGTCAGGGTTAAGGAGGCAAGCTAAGTGGCACGTATCTCCGGTGTCGATCTTCCGCGTGAGAAACGCGTTGAGATCGGCCTGACTTATATTTATGGTATCGGCCTGACTTCCGCCGTTAAAATCCTTGCCGAAACCGGCATTAATCCGGACACGCGAGTCAAGGATCTGACTGAGGAAGAAACAGTCAAACTACGTGATTACATTGACCGGAATTTCCAAGTCGAAGGTGATCTGCGTCGTGAGGTTTCTCAGAACATCAAGCGCCTGATGGAAATCGGCTCCTATCGTGGCCTGCGGCATCGTCGCGGTCTGCCGGTGCGTGGACAACGTACCCACACGAACGCCCGCACACGCAAAGGCCCGCGCAAGCAAATAGGAGGTAAGAAGAAGTAATGGCTGCAAAAAAGCAGGTGCGCACCCGCATCAAACGCTCTGAGCGGAAGAATATTGCTGTCGGTGCAGCACACATCAAATCCACGTTCAACAACACGATCATCACTCTCACAGATCCCGCTGGCAATGTCATCGCTTGGCAAAGTGCCGGGACTGTGGGGTTCAAAGGCTCCCGCAAATCAACTCCCTTTGCCGCCCAGATGGCTGCTGAGGCCTGTGCCAAAATTGCAATGGAGCACGGCTTGCGCAGGGTGTCAGTCTTCATGAAGGGTCCCGGCTCCGGTCGTGAGACCGCCTATCGCGCACTTCAGGCCGCCGGTCTGGAGATCGCGAGTATCCAAGATTGCACACCCATTCCGCATAACGGCGTTCGCCAGCGCAAACGTCGTCGTGTATAGCTCGAAAGGAAATCAGAATAATGGCTAGATATACAGGCGCAGACTGTAAGCTCTGCCGCCGTGAAGGTGGCAAGCTGTTCCTCAAAGGCGATCGCTGCTATACGGATAAATGTGCTTTTGAGCGTCGTGACTACGCTCCCGGTGATGCCGGCAAGAAACGTCCGAAAGAGAGCGAGTATCGCATTCAGTTGCGTGAAAAACAAAGAACCAAGCGTATTTATGGACTGCTGGAGAAGCAGTTCCACGGATATTATGAGTTGGCCAACCGTCAGCAGGGCGTGACAGGTGAGAATCTCCTGCGTATTTTGGAGTCCCGTCTGGATAATGTCGTCTACCGTCTGGGTTTCGCTAAATCCCGCGCGGAGGCACGTCAGCAAGTCAGGCATGGCCACATCCATGTCAATGGCCGTCGTGTGGATATTCCGTCTTTCAGGGTACGAGAAGGTGATCTTGTCGCCATCGCTCCGAAGGCTCGCGATCTACTCGTCATCAAAACAGCTCTGATTAGCAATGAGAAGCATGAGCTGCCGTCTTGGCTCGAGGTTGATATCGACAAGCTTCAAGGCTCTGTACTGTCCCTGCCGGATCGCGATCAGATAGATATGGACATTAAAGAGCAGCTGATAGTCGAGCTCTATTCGAAGTAAAATTGACGAAAGGAGCAGATGCGATGACAAGGTTCTTGAAACCAACAGCTATGGAGGAGCGAGTCAGCGAAACTCTCGCCCGTTTTTCAGTGGAGCCACTGGAGCGCGGATACGGTCAGACTCTGGGCAACAGTATAAGGCGAGTTCTGCTTTCGTCGTTAGATGGTGCAGCAGCAACAGCTGTGATGATTGATGGGGTCCAACACGAATTTTCATCGATTGAGGGTGTGGTTGAGGACGTCACTGACATTGTCCTGAATATCAAATCTCTCGTATTCTCCTCATTGGGAGTCAGCGAGGATGCGGTTGCCCGTATTCAAGCTGTTGGTCCGACAGTTGTCACTGGTGCTGATTTGGAAGTACCCGCCGAGTTCACCCTGATCAATCAAACTCAGGTGATTGCTACCCTATCCGAGGGTGCCAAGCTGAACATGGAGGTCTACATTGGTGTCGGTCGGGGCTACATTTCTGCGGAGCGCAACAAGACTTTGAATGATCCACTCGGGTTGATCCCAGTGGATTCGCTGTTCTCACCGGTGCGGCGTTGCACAATGGACGTTTCAGACACCCGCGTCGGCCAACGTACCGATTACGACCGTCTGATTTTAGAGGTCGAAACCAACGGGGCCATCACACCAGAAGAGGCCGTGGTGCGCGCTGCCGGTATTATTCATCAGCATATGGACGCCTTTACCGCCCTCGCTGGGGAGATTGAAAGCCCCGAGACATAGACTATTTTTGTTTCCGAGGATGGTGACGGTAATACCGAGTTGAATCGTCAGGTTGAAGATCTGGATCTGTCTGTGCGCTCTTACAATTGCCTGAAGCGCGCTGGCATCCATTCGGTTCGTCAGCTGGTTGACTACTCGGAAAACGACTTGATGAACATTCGCAACTTTGGTGCCAAGTCGATCGAAGAGGTCAAAGACAAGCTGGAATCGATGGGCCTGAGTCTGAAGATTTAATTTTGGAAACCTAGGAGAATACCTATGAGACACTATAAACGAGGCCGTAAGCTGGGTACTGATGCCAGTCATACCAAGGCCATGAAGAAGAGCCTGACGAACGGCCTCTTTGCTAACGATAGAATTAAGACCACCTTAGAACGTGCCAAGGAAATCCGTGGCGATGTTGACCGCGTCATCACATGGGCCAAGCGTGGAGATGTCCACGCTCGTCGTCTGGCTATTGCCGCCCTTGGTGATAAGGCTTTGGTTGGCGAGATTTTTGCCAAGGTCGAACAAGGTCTGTTTTCCGGCCGCGAGGGCGGTTACACCCGCATTCTGCGTCTGGGTACCCGTCGTGGTGATGGGGCGACGATCGTGATCATGGAGCTTGTCCAAGAGCCTGTGAAGCCAAAAAAGGAGCGGGACGCCGCTGCAGCTGTGGGTAACGCTGCTGGAAAGGGCACCACTGCCAAGGGTGCGGCAGCTGGCAAAACCAAGGCTAAAAGTAAGACTAGTAAAGCCAAGGCTCCAGTTGTAGAGAAGATTGAAGAGGCCTACGACAAGGCCGAGGCCGAGGCCGACGGAATTGAGGACGAGGCTGCTGTTGAGGCTGAGGTTGCTGCCGAGGTAGAAGAGGCTTCAGTTGAGGACGAGGCCCCATCTGCAGATGCTGCTGAAGGCGAGCCTGTAGCTGAGGAAGACTCTGAAGACGAAGCCCCGGCTGCGGCTGAGGTCGAGGTCGAGGCTGAAGCCGGTGCCGAGGAAGCCCCCGCTGAGGACGAGCCTTCCGAGACCGAAAAGGTTGACGCTGAAGATAGCGATTCTGCTGAAGATGCAAAGGACAGTCAGAAAGAAGAGGATTCCAAAGAGGAAAAGTCTGAGTAAAGCTGGCTGGTTAAAGAGATGGGCAGCATCCCTTCAGGTTATAAGGATAGCCTTGAGCGTTTACTGGCGCTCAAGGCACCTTCACGTTTAGGGCGTGGAGATGCATCACTTTTTGGTGATGACCCAGAGACTCAAATGAAGGCAGATAAGCGTTTGGGTTGGCTTCATTTGGCCTCCGAACCACCTCTTTCCTTGGATGAGATTAACAAGCATGCCGAAGCTATCCGTGCTGAAGGTTTGGAAGCGGTGGTTTTGATTGGCCAAGGTGGATCGTCACAGGCCTCAATGACAGTGACTAAGCTTCACGAGGTTGCCAGCAATCGCCATTGCCTTGCCGGGTCGGATCCAACATCTGCTGCTGGGAATGTGCATTCTGACATTCCGCATTGCTACACTGGATCACCATTGCCCAGCTATCTCGCCACTCCACCTTTTTGTAGCGGCCAAGCGATTGGGCCATTTCAAATTCCGCCTCAAACCAATGTTGCATTTCGGACCATGGACTCTTTGTCACCGGTCTTCGTGAATCATATCCTTGGTTCTTCCGACCCAGCCAAGACGCTCTACATAGTGTCCAGCAAATCCGGCACCACTATTGAAATCCGAATGCTGGAGCGTGTTGTCTGGCATTATGTCGCCGGTCACCTCGGAGAGGCTGCTTGCGGAGATCGTTTTGTGGCTATCACCGACCCAGACAGTGATCTTCAACAGCTGGCTGAGAAGAAGGGCTACCGTCTGGTCTTACCTGGCCTTTCCGATGTAGGCGGGCGTTTTTCAGCGCTCAGTGTATTCGCACTTTTTCCAGCTGCTCTTGTTGGTATCGATATCAGTGAGGCTTTGGCCAATAGTGCGGAGACGGAGGCCTTTTGCTGCAGCGATGATCCAAATAATCCGGCGTTGTGCCTGGCGGCTTTCCTGCATGCCTCCTATTTGGAGGGGCGTGATAAGTTTTCGCTGGTCATGCCGCCATCTGGACAGGTTTTTGGGCTTTGGGTGGAGCAGCTGATAGCTGAGTCTCTGGGTAAGCAGGGCAAGGGGATTGTTCCCAATGTCGAAGTCGATGCAAGTATCCTTGCCCAGCCTCACGCAGATCGCTCAGTGATCACCTTTGCAGTCGGCCATGTTGCCGGTTTTGCTGAGTCGATTGCCAATATCGATGACACGATTCCGCTTTTGCACTATACATTGGATGATCCGGAGCAGGCTTTTACTCATTTTGTAGTCTGGGAATACGCTACGGCTTTTTTGGGGATCCTGATGGGTGTCTTTCCTTTCGATCAGCCGGATGTGGAGTTGACCAAGCTGATTGTCAGGGATCTTCTGGATGCTGACAGTCACAATGATGACGGGGATGGTTACATACAGCTGGACATTCCAGAGCCACAGATTTTGGAGCTACGGTTGAGCAAGGCGCTGGCACTGGCAGGTTATGTCAATGGTTTTGATCCGGACAGCTTGGATTCCCTGCTTAGGAAGCTGCTATGTTCAATCAAAGCTGGCGACTACTTCTCACTGAATGCCTTTGTGCCCTTCCGTGGCTATGGTCGGCGGGAGGCTTTGGAGCGCATGCGTAACCGTGTCGCTTCGCGCCTGGATGCGGTTTCCTGTCTGGAGATTGGACCGCGCTATCTGCATTCAACTGGACAGCTGCACAAAGGTGGCCCGGACACTGGTGTCTTCCTGATCATTTCGGCCAACGAGATTGATGACGTTCAAATACCTGGCGAGAAGTTTAATCTGGGAGATTTGGCGGCCGTCCAAGCCCGCGCTGACTTCACAGCTTTGGCTTCCTGCGGACGTAGGGCGTTACACGTCCATCTTGTGAATAATGACTCCGAAATCCTCTCTCAATTTGCCGATCGCTTATGTTCGGCTATTTCTGCCGTTTCCTTGAGTTGTCGACAATAATACATTAAATCCAAAACCTGGTATTCTGCATATGCTGCGCTCTGGTAGCGACTGCAGGGGATGCGGATCGTCGTCACTGGAGAGTGCCGCTTGTGCCAGTTTTGCGATTACCTGTAGGGTGCGTACGCCTCGGTGTTTAGCGCGGGCAAGGTGGGAATCCGACCATCTCTTCATTGTAATTTGGCATACAATATAGGTTTGCTGTTGGGGCAGTCCTTCCGGCTGTTGAGCCGATGATTGCTCTGTTCAGACAGCTGACCATAACAACAAATCGACATCCGGGAATCCAGCGGTGAATCCAGCGATGGGTCGGTGATGGTGTCGGCAGTAGTGCCAGCGATACCCACGGGTTTCCAATTTGAAAGGTTGAGAAGTGTCCAACGATTATAAAAGCAGCATGAACCTGCCTGTGACCGACTTTCCGATGCGCGCTGGGCTGGCCAAGAGTGAGCCTGAGCGTCTGAAGAAATGGTACGAAATGGATCTCTACCAGCAGATTCTGAAGGTCAACGAAGGTAATGAGAGCTACGTTTTGCATGACGGGCCGCCCTATGCCAACGGGCCAATTCACATTGGGCATGCCTTCAACAAGATCCTCAAGGACATCATTGTCAAATATCACTCGGGGCGGGGTTATTATTCGCCTTATGTTCCCGGTTGGGACTGTCATGGTCAGCCGATCGAGCATGTCGTGGAGACGAATCTTGGCCCGGAGAAGATGGCGGCTATCGACAAGAGCACGCTCCGGCGGCTTTGTCGGGAGTGGGCCACCAAGCACATCAACATCCAGCGCGAGGGTTTCAAGCGCCTTGGAGTGATTGGCGACTGGGATGATCCCTACCTGACCTATGTGCCGTCCTACGAGGCTGGCATCGTGCAGATATTCAAGATGATGTATGAGAAGGGGGCGATCTATCAGGGACGCAAGCCGATTCACTGGTGCTATCGCTGCCATACGGCTCTGGCTGAGGCGGAGATTGAATACAGCGATGAGACCTCGCCTTCGGCCTACGTGGCCTTTGCCTTTACCGAGGCGGCCAATGCGGATCTGCAGAAGTGTTTCCAGAGTGAGCTGCCCTTCTCCGTGTTGATCTGGACGACGACACCTTGGACCCTGCCGGCGAACACGGGAGTCAGCTTGAACCCGAATGCTGAGTATGTGGCGGTTGTCGATCCGGGCGTGGTGGCTGGCACGGGCGGCGCTTCCGGCGCTTCCGGAGCAGCTGAGGTGGTCGGGAAGGCCGGCGCGACGGGCAACACTTCCGGCACAGCCGGGCGCGTCCTGATCATGGCTCGCGAATTGCTGCCGGCCGTGGCCGAGGTTGCTGGCTGGGATGCTCCCCAGCTCTTAAGCGATAGTAGTGGCAATCCGCTGACCTGCAAAGGCAGCGAGCTTCAGGGCCTGCGTTACCATCATCCCATCCTTGACGACATGACCGGCCAGGTCATCACCGGTGATCACGTTACCCTGGACACCGGCACCGGTGCCGTGCACACGGCTCCCGGCCATGGTC
>JAIRUT010000130.1 GCA_031254255.1 Coriobacteriales bacterium | reverse complement strand
CCTCCATCGATATCCATCCTTTACTCCAGCAAGACTACGCACATCGCCTTTGGCACGAGGATTGCTGCATCCATCAAGCTGATTATCAATCCAGTTCCGTATGGTAGCCTTGCTATTGGCAGGTAACTTGGCCAACTGCTTTTCTGCCTTTGGCATGATGACGACTCGATAGGCCGTCATAGACCTAATTCCTGCTTTACCTCTTTCCATGGTCTGCCGGGAGCGCCATCATTTTCCTCGATTGCCTGGGCGAGGTCAACAGCATCGTAATAATCTTCAATGGAATCGAAGACGGCCTGTTTGATCAATTCGGTAATGGTGATCCCTTTGAAATCGGCATACTCACGGATCAGTCTCTCTTCATCCGCTTTCCAAGCTACGCTTATTGCCACCGTTCAACCCCTTTCTATATATATAATATATATATCATACACCATTCGATTATCATCCGCCAAAGACATGCGCAAAATGACATTCAGATGGAAGATCAGACATGGATTGGCACCGCGCTTTGGAGCTTATCCTTTGCAGAGGGTCATCAGCCAGAGGGTCAGTAGTTGTTTGGCGTCGGCTCCGGATTTCATGCGGGCCTCTATGCTGGGGGCCTCAATCAAGGCATTGATCAGCTCTCCTTGGCTGTAAAGGCGGGAGCCGGAAAAGGCTGATCGTAGTTGCCAGTCTTGGCGGCCTAGGGTTGCGGCTATCCGTTGCGATGACATTCCTCCCCTGCGCTCCAAGGATTTGATAGAAAGCATCTCGCGCAAGCGGCCTAGGCAGTAGGTGAAGAGGGACTGTGGTGTTGAGGCCTGCAGGCGGCTCAGATGTTGTAGGCAGGCTTCGGGGCGACGTAGCGAGAGGGCATCGGCCAAGTCCCAAGGTTTGGATTCGGTTACCCGAATTACCTGATCGGCTATCATCTCCATCGTAATCTGCTGGATTCCTTGGGCCTGCGCCCAAGCACTGAGCTTCTTCAGCTCCGTGGAGATTGTCACGGTCGACGTACCGATACGGTCAACCAGTTCGGCGGCGGCATCGACTGTCAGTGCGATCCCGAGGCTGCTGGCGATGCGCCGTGTCAGCTCGGGTATCTGGCTGGCCTTCAGCGAGGCGGCGTTGACGATGGTTTTGCCATTTTGGATGGCGGCGATCGCCTTGTAGAGGCGGGTGTTCACCGCCAGTTTGTGAGCGGACAGGGCCAGTATCGTTGATGGGTTAGGTGCCTTGAGGTACTCGATGATGCATTCGCTCAGAGCTTTTGGCAGCTTGTCCGCCTCTTTGATGATCAGAAGGCGATGGTCAGCCATGAAGGGGAGCGTATTCAGTGTGTCCAACAGGTGTTCTGCATCGCGGATCTGATCGGGGCGGAAGACTTGGAGGTTGAGGTCTTCGAGGCCACCGTCATCGGTGTTATCGTTGGCATCAGTGCTGTCGGTTCTATCGCCAGAGGTGCCAGTGGTTGCCGATACACCGTGACCAACGCCAAAAACACGCTGGATCAGGCGTTTGCGCAGAGTTTCCTGCTTGAGTTCGTCATCCCCGTTGAAGAGGTAGACTGGCAGCAACGGTGTCCCGGTTTGGGTTGCCTCGGCCATCGCGATTCTTCATCCTCTCACTAGCTGCTGATACACATAAGCTTCCTTTGGGGGCACCGATTCAAGGAGCCGCAAAAGGGTGTGGCTTTCCGACTGGATGCTCAGATCTTTTCCGACATGACAAAAGTACTTTCCCTTGAAGCATCGATTCACTGCTTACCTTGGAGAGCATCGAGTCATTCATTGAACTGCTCAATCGTAGCACAGGAAAGCTCTATCTTTCCCTGTTTGAAGTTCAAATGGATATCACCGTCCAAGTCTGTACGCAATACCTGCACGCCATTGGTTGTCAGGGCCTCCAATGTTTCCGGAGTTGGATGTCCGAACTGGTTGTTCTCTCCGACGCTGATCAGGGCGGCTTGGCAGCCCCAGCTTTTTAGCTGTTCCCCACTGATGGCGCCTTTGCTTCCGTGGTGTCCGACCTTTATGACTTGGAAGCCGCCTTCGACTTCTGCCTCTGAGAGCTGCTGCAAAGCTGAGGACTCTGCATCCCCAGTCAAGAGTATCCGAGCCTCGCTACGACCATCTGCGTCAGCATCATATTCTAGTGCGCAAACCAGACAGTTTTCGTTACTGGACTCGCTGACCTCGGTATCTGGCAGCAATACCGTCAGGGTCAGACGGGGACCGAGAATCAGACGATCGCCGGAGAGCAGGCCTCTCGGCTGCCGGCCTTGGCAGAGTGTGGCTGCCTTTTGGATGACCGCATCCGTGGATTGATGCTCAAACAGCCCTGCGGGCAGCAAGACCTGTTCGGGTTGGACGGTTCGAAGTATCGGCAGGGCTGCGGAATGGTCGGCGTCCAAGTGGCTGAGCATAACAGCATCAAGGTCAACCACTTGGTTTCGCCCGAGGGCTTTGAGCAGGGCTGTCTCATTGGGACCGGTGTCCAGCAAGATCGACTTGCGGCCATCGCGGATCAGGATCGCGTCGCCCTGACCGACATCCATGACTACTAGCTCCGGTTTTGCCGGCAACAGGGGTTGGATGAGACCGAAGCCGATGAGCAAGGCAATGGCAAGCGCTGGAATTGGCAGGGTGCGCCGACTGAATTGCGGCCAGAGCATGTAGAGCAGGGCGGCAATGGCCAAAGACCAGATCAGGGAGGGGATCAGGGCGCTGCTAAAGGGCAGGCAGGCAAGTGGTAGATCAGCCAGTATTTCAGTCAACCTACAGGTCAGATCAGCGATTGCACCGAGGAATCGAACGATCAAGCCACGGATGGATGGAAAGACGCTGCCAATAATCAGGGTCGGCAGACCGACCAAGAGCTGGAGAGTGACGAGTGGTGCAGCGAGCAGGTTTGCCAAAGGCGACACCAACGGACAGGCTGCGAAGATCGGCAAGGTCAGAGGCGCAGTGCCAAGCTGGGCACAGAGGGTCATGGCCAGAGGGTCGAGCAGCGAACGGCCAACTGCAGCCGCACGGCTGCTGCTGTTTTTTTGGCGGCTTGTTTGCGGGGTAGCGACTCCTTGCTGGAGTACGCTGGCTGCCTGCCGATGCCCGCCCGTATCCTGCTGATTCCCGATGGCTAACTGTTGGTGCCAGCTCTTGCCTTGCCGATACCCAGCCGTGCCCTGCCAAAACCCAATAGCACCCCATTGACGATTGAGCAGGGATCTTGCGAATTCCCCTACCGTGTCAATTGACCCAGACAACCAGCCTCGGATCAGGGGCAAGAACAGGGTCAGGCTGGCAACTGCAAAGACCGAAAGCCAGAACCCAAGGGAAAAGGCTGTCGGTGGATGAATCAGGATCATCAGCAATGCTGCCAGACCAAGCGCTGATGGGGCGTGGGCGCGACGGTTGCTGAGTCCGGCCGCCTGGACCACTACTACCATGATGGTGGCACGGATAGCGGAAGGTTGAAATGCCGTGAGCATAACATAGGCGACAAGGATGCCCGCCAGTATGGCCAGCTGGGGAAGGCGTCTTAGGCCCAAACGCTTCAATAGCCAAGTCAGCATCGCCGCGATGACCGCCAAATGGGATCCGGAGACAGCTACAAGATGCATCAACCCAGTCATCCGAAAGGCCAGACCAGTGTCGCTGGCGTAAAGCTCGTTGCTGTCACCCAAGAGGACACCACGCAGTAATAAACCACCGTCGGTGCCCAGATCAGACAAGGCTTTGGTGTTGGTCTCGCGGAATTTCCCCAGTACTCCGTAAGGATCAGCCGGAAAGCCCCGCTGATCCACGGTTTCCAGCACGTAAGACGCAGCAATCCCCTTCTGGAAGAGGAACTCCTGATGCTCTTGCAGGGGCCGAAGTTTAGCCTTGGCTTTAATTCTGGATCCCAGAGCTGCTGGCTCCTCACCAGCTGGCCAAAAGAGGCGCACAGAAACCGTTTGGATGTTTTTGGCGCTTATTCTGGCAGTGCTTTGAGACGAATATGCGCCTTGGCTGGGATCGCCGATCAGGCGGGCACCAAACTCTATGACCTGCAAGGATTCGAGTTGCTGTCCAGATTCCTTGAGCTGCCCCCAGTAATGTAAGCCTGATGCTAAGGCTAGCAGCAGACTAGCGGCAGTCAGGCCGATTATCAGGGACATTCTCTTGCTGGGTCGGAGGAATTGCCAGATACGTTGTGCGAGCGGGGCTGGTTGGGTGGATTGGGCGGGTTGGGCGGGTTGGGCGGATTGGACTTGCTGGGCGGGTTGGGCGGGTTGGACTTGCTGGGCACGCTGGTAATTGGAGGTTTGGTGGGTGCCATGCTGGGCGAGCGAGGCACGTTGGCCACTAAGTAGGCCAGCGCGCTGACCTCCGAAACGAATACGGTGAAAGGCGCGAGATCCACGAAAGCCCGAAATGCCGAGGAGCAGGCTCCCTAAGCCAGCGATCACCAAAACCGTAACCAGAAACCAAGTCGGAATGGGAAGCTTGTCCACAAGACCCCTCCAACAAAGCGCCTCAGCTGCCAGCATTCCTGCCCATGCAGCGGCAACTGGAAAGAGAGTCAGCGGTAGCGCTGGGCGCACACTGACATATGGGGCGCCGGAAGCACCAGTGGCACCCTGGGCACCGTGAATACCGTGGGCACCGTCAAAACTCTGCGTGCTGGATCCGTGGGATTCGACCGAAACTTGCAATGATCCCTGGACCAGCTTCCCCAGCTTTCCCATGCCTGCCAACTTAGAGCGCAGGAAGGCGCCAATTGCGCCCACTGATTCATTGCGCGCCATCTTACTATCAGCTCTGACCAGCTATTAGCGACATGTGACGAGTGATTCGATTTCTGTATAGCGTGCATTCCCTATTCCGGAAACGTTTTTCAGCTCTGCGATTTCCTTGAAGGAGCCATGCGTCTCGCGATAGGCGACGATCCGCTGCGCGGTGACCTCGCCGATTCCCGGTAGTGTCTCAAGGGTTTTTTGATCAGCCGTATTGATGTTGATCAGGGCGCTACTGGTCGAAGCTCCCGTGCCATTGGTGCTGCTGCCTGCGCTGCCTGTACTGCCAGTTGAACTGCTCGATGCACCACCAGTTGCCACGCTTCCCAGACCAGTGCTGGCTCCTATGGGCGGGGTTTGATTTTCTACCTCGGAAAGACGCGGGATATGGATGTGCATGCCGTCCTCTACCTGAGCCGCCAAGTTCACGAATTCAGCGGCAGCATCGCCACTCAATCCCCCACAAGCATTGATGGCATCGGCCAGACGAGCACCTGCTGGGAGTTCGACGACACCGGGTGCTCCAACAGCTCCAGATATATAGATGCAGATCGCAGACTGCGAACCTCCTGCTCCATCGACGGACTGGTCTCCGTTAGCAGCAGACTGGTCAGCCTTCGGATCGCCTGACTCCGTTGAAGCAGTGCCACCCAAGCCTGATGTGCCGTCTGCGCCGCCAGTTGCTGAGTCCACGACAAGAGGGTCCGCATTTTGGCCAGTAAGCAGCACGAAAGCGATCACCCCAACAAGCAGCAAGACTGCAACGATAAGCACTGGGCGCAAGCGGCGCTTGGGTTTTGTCCTGGCACTTGCCAGAGAGGGATTTACAGCAGATGGGCTGCTCATCGGGCTGCTCATCGGGCTGCTGGTCGGGCTGTTGGTCGGGCTGTTGGTCGGGTTGCTTGTGCGCCTTGGCTCGAGCGCCGGAAGGTCAACTGCTCCCCGTTTGCTACCTGTCTGTTCTCGCCAACGTTGGGCTCCTTGATACATGGTTATTTGATCTCCTTTCAACGAATCGGCTCCCTCGGTTCCCATTGCCTTCCCCATGACACCCCCACCATGGTTACCCTTGCATCCCTTGCCCCATCGCTTCTCCCGGTTTCCCCGACTCCCTTGGTTTTCCCTGGCTCCTTCGGCTTCCCTGACTGACCTGAATGCTCCCGAAAGGTAGCCTAGCAAAGACTTTGTAAAGCTCCTGGAAATCCTTTATAAAGATGCTATAAACTCTGCAAGGATGCTTGTCGCCAACCTTTGGTCAGGCGAGTGTCAGGCAAGTCAGTCAGATACATGCTTTTCATGGAATTGATTTGTGTTTTTGCTCGGTTTTCGTATCATGGCTTTATAACCTGCTTGCATGCGGCAAACAACAAGGAGCTTGAATGAGGCAGAGTCGAAGTGCTGGTTTGTTCATAATCGTGATGATTTATTTGATCGTTATCGTCATCGGCATCGCTGTATTTTTACTGCTGGCGAATGCCCATGTCCTCTTGCGGGTTCTGGTTGCTGATGTTGCGGCGACGGTGCTGGTGTTTATCAGCAGCCTGATCTTCTTCAGAAACGCCTCCATCTACGACCCCTATTGGAGCGTGGCTCCCCCTGTCATTTTCACGGCCTTGGTCATCTACAGTGGAGGCATAAATTTCGCAGGAATATTCCTGCTGATAGCGGTCTGGTTCTGGGGAGTGCGCCTGACTGCCAACTGGGCCTACACCTTCAAGAACTTAGCTACGCAAGACTGGCGCTACGACAATTTCAAGGCGAAGTTTCCGCGTGCCTACCAGGCGATCAGCTTCTTTGGCATCATGCTCTTCCCGACCTTGATCGTCTACCTTTGTATGCTGCCGGGAATGGCCATCATAGTTGATGTCTCGCTGTTCAGCGTCAGCTCCACCAGCATCGCGACTGCTACCAGTGCCTCCTTGAATGCGATTACGCTGGTGGGGCTGGTGATCAGCGTCGGTGCGGCTACCCTGCAAATGACCGCTGATTTCCAGATGCATCGCTTCCGGGGCCGCAAGACCGACAATCGCCAGATCATCCGCGATGGCCTGTGGAAGAATTCCCGGCATCCGAATTACCTCGGCGAGATCCTGATGTGGTGGGGCGTGTATATCATGATGCTCTCTATAAGCCCGCAACTCTGGTTTCTCGGTATCGGAGCACTGGCAAACACGCTGATGTTCCTGACCGTCAGCATTCCCATGGCGGACAAGCGCAACTGTAGCCTGCGGTCAGATTGGGACGCTTATCGAGACCAAACCAACCGCTTGATTCCAATCAAGATTCGAAAGAATGATTGATCTGTAACTTTTTTGGCACATGCTGGATCTATACTTGAATACTCAATCAAACCAAGAGAGTAACGGAGCGGAAATCATGCGACTTAAATTCATCTGCTGCGAGCTTTTCACGAGAATGGCCTGTCTGGCAACCGCATTCTCCAAAAACACCATCGATCTGCAATTTGCACCAATCAAGCTACACGTCGAACCAGAAAAACTGCGGGCCGGACTGCAGGAAATCATCGACACTACCGAGGCATCAAGCGAGGACTATGACGCGATCGTGTTGGGCTTTGGCCTTTGCGGCAACGGCACGTCTGGCCTGAAGTCAGAGAAGTTCAAGATGGTCATTCCCCGTACCCATGACTGTTGCGCCCTGACCTTGGGATCTTCTGAAGCTTTTGTGGAAAACTTCGAACACCGGCTCAGTGCCGAGTGGAGCTCACACGGATTCGCGGAGCGTGACGATGACGGTTTCGCGGATACGGACATGCATAAAAGCATGGGTTACGATATGAGCTATGCGGATATGGTCGAGAAGTACGGCGAAGAGAATGCCCAATACGTCTGGGAGACCCTCCATCCCGTTATGCCCGATATGCCTCATATATACATTGAAGTGGATGGCTTTGAGAACAACGGCCTATTCGAGCGGTTCAAAGAAAAAGCTGCAGAAAAGGATGCGGAAAATGGCTGCCATAAAGAGATTGAGACCCTGACAGGCTCAATGCGCCTATTCACAAAGCTGCTTGACGGCGACTGGGACGATGAGTTCCTGATAGTCGAACCCGGTAAGGAAATCGAGCCCAACTACGATTTATTGCGGGTTTTTGTCTGAAGAGGGCGAGAGCTTCTTTCTATTGTCTCCAAAATGTGCTATCATTGATATCACTTAGAGGCTTTTTGAAAACTAGTGTAGGAGAGTTTAAGCATGGCTACGCTAATCGTGAGAAATGTTGACGACGAGACGAAGGCGCGCTTGATGCAGCGGGCAGCGGGTAATAGTCGTTCGACAGAAGCAGAGGTCAGATCCATCCTGAAGGATGCGACTGCGAAAAAGACTTGGCTGTCTGAGTGGCTGTACCTCGCATCGGGGATCACGGGTTCGGCGCTGGAGTTGCCAAAACGCAGCTTGCCACGTGAGCTTGAGCTTTTTGATGACAGACAATGATGGTGGCTACAAAAGAAAAGAAAGATGCCCCGATGGTTTCAGGGCCCACCGCATCACCTGTGGGTTCGCGCACTGCATATACTGCATGCACTGCGTCTGCACACTATATAGTCGATACAAACATAATTTCAGAAACACTCAAGAAAAAGCCGAATGAAAATGTCATTGCTTGGCTGTTTCAGCATGAGACCCAGCTTTATTTGACAGCTATAACTATTGCAGAGCTATTCACTGGAGCTTACAGATTGCCGAGGGGAAAACGCCGGGAGAATCTTCTACTGGCAATCGAGCAGATAAGCGACAACTATGAAAGGAACATCCTGCCCTTTGACGGTTCTTCGGCAAGGATCTATGCACAAATGCAGGATGAATCTCGACGCGCTGGATATACGCTGACCGTTGAGAATGGAATGATCGCTGCCATCAGCGCAGCAGCAAAGGCGACTCTGGCAACTCGCAATACAAAGGATTTTGTCCACCTTGGCATCAGGCTCATCAATCCTTTTGAGGAACAAGTTTCTGATGTAAGCAAAGTTGAGCTGTAGGGAGCCGAAGGCTCCTGTAGCCCACTGATTAACAAAGCTGGAACCGTGACTACTGTTCCAAACAGCGGAGCCGAAGGCTCCTACTCTCCGCTGATGAACAGGGTGCCTGTGTCTCGACAAAGGTATTGCACTGCTGTCCTGCCGCTCATCAGAGCAACTGGTAGACCGCCGGGAGGTGTCATCCTTTGGCCGGCAAAGTAGACGCCGGCAAGACCATCAATTGCTGCCGGATAATTATTCATATTCATGCTGGGAGTCATCTCGGTCATCCAAGAGCCACGCCAGTTGCCGCAATAGCGCTCGTAGGTCAGTGGTGTTGCCACATCGCAGACTTCCACCTTGCCAGCAGTTTCTGGAATCTGGACAGCTAGGGCGGCTATCACCTGATCGGCAATATGCTGCTTCTGCTCTGCATAATTACCTTGTTCACGGGCGCTTTTCCAAAAATCGTAACTGTCGCCGGGAAGAATCATGGTCATTGCAGTCTTGCCCTCTGGGGAGTAGGTCGGATCGTCGGCGTAGTTGTTAAGGTTCAGGTATTCGAAACTCAAGTCACCCATGGTGATTTGCCCTGGCAGCTTGAATGTCAGGCCTTTGAAGTATTTGCGCATGTCAGCGTTGATGCCCAAGCTGATAAGTGTTGCCATTGTGGGCACGGTTGTCTCACGCATCCGCTCCAACCACTCCGAATGCAGCGGCTTGTCAAACAGCTGATCGGCGACCATGGTGTCGGACGTGATGATCACCGCATCAGCAGGATAAAAGTTCTCCCCAGCTTGGACACCGACTGCCCTTCCGTCCTCGACCACCACTTGGTCGGCTCGGGTCTTGAGCAGCAATTCTCCACCTTGAGATTTGAAGGTCTGGGTAATCCGCCTGGCAAAGGGCAGCGAACCGCCCTCTGGAAAGCCACCGTCGCCCCTCGCCAAGATGCCCAAGGTGAAGAACAGCGGGATCATCGCAGACACCTCATCAGTGCTGGCGCGCAGCAGTTCTCGCAGCCCTGGATGTTTGAAACGTCCAATGTATTCGTCCCGGCTGATTTTGGAGAACTTGCGCATCAGGCCGGCGGAGGAGATCGCGGCAAAGAGCAATGATAACGGCATGCGCTGCTTTCTGGTCACCTTGACTCCACGGATGTCGGTGATGGGCATGACCAGGTTTTTGACCTTGCGAACGTTGTTGCAAAAGGCCTTGATCTCTTTTTTGTCGTCCGGGGAGACCTCCAGAAGGTGCTTTTCCGTAAGCTCAATATCTCGGTAAAACCTGATTGGCGTACCTTGGTGGTCGTATTCGAAGAAAGGTTCGGGAGTGTGAATTGCCACGCTGTCATCCAAAGCACCGACGGTGCGCCAAAGCTTGTTCAGAGCTTCGGCCTTGCTGGATCCAGTGAGCCAGTGCATCCCGCCTTCAAACAGGTAGCCGTCGCGCTTCCAAGATGTGCAGTTGCCTCCAGCCAGTGAGTGACTCTCCAGAATCGTCGCCTGAAAACCACAGCGCAAGGCATAGACCCCAGCACTCAACCCAGCTATTCCACCGCCGATGATCACGACTTGCTTGGTTTCCATGTTAATACCCTCGTTATTGCTCATGCTTGCTCCACTCTCTAGAATTTAACTCCATCATATCTGCTTTGCATGTTTTGTCAAATAACTGTGAGAAATGCATATAATATGCTGATATAAAAGTGTGATTGAGGTATAGTTAGTTCAGGATTTAACTTTCATTAGAGAGAGATCTGGAGGGTCTGTATGTTTTGCTCTACTTGTGGTAAAGAAATTCCTGATAATGCAAAATTTTGCACGTTCTGTGGATCAAAAACGGTTGATATTCAGACAAGCGAATCTACGCCACTACCTATTTATGCACCAGTTCAGCCAACTGCAGCACGGCCAGCATACGTGCCAGATCAGTCCGCTCCGAATACCGCTACCGGATCTGGACAATTTGCCCCTGCTCCTGCTTATGGCATCCCACAAGTTCAGGAAGCGCAAAATACCAGCGCACAGGGTAATCCTCCAAAAAAGAAAACTGGATTGATCATTGTCCTGGTTGTTGGTCTAGTTGTTATATTTGTTGCGTTTGGAGTAGGTGGCTACTTTGCAGTTAAGGCTTGGACAAATAACGCTGACAGCAAGTCCGCAAGCGTGAGCAAAGATGAGACGGCCGACTCCAGCAAAAATGACACTGGAACAAACGGGTCATCTGATAACAGCGGTTCCACTGGAACGGATGATAGCAAGAGTTCTGGCAATTCGGACAACAAGAGTAATAACAATAATGGCAGCAACGGCAACGGTGGAAATGTAGACAAGACTGTCGAAGCCGTAGTTGGAAAGTATGTCATGGTTGGAACGGGAACCACTGGCTACGTCATTGAAGGAAAAGAGTTCGAGGACTCATTGGGATCCATGGGTTACACGGTTGATGACTTGATGATGGAACTCAAAGATGATGGCACTTTCACGATGAATTTATTTGGAACGACTTACAAGGGAACGTTCACGCTCAACGGTAATGCCATTTCCATGAAATCATATGGAACTGAATTATATACTGGAGAAATCAGTGGCAACCGAATCACATTCACAGGAAAGTTTAATATGGTGCTTATATACGAGAAACAAGATAGCAATGTTGTTGCGTAAAAGTTTTTAATCCATGCTTTTATCATTTCTATTTTCCCTGCGTACCGATAATTCAACCCAGATCATGACAGACCGCACTATGAACCATCTCAGCTGTGCATCGCTCTAGATGAAACAGGGATATGGTGCGTTCTGTCTCATTTTCACCTGCGCTGACCATGCTTCGGCTCCGGAAATAAGAAGAACTCATCGCCCCTCTACATCATTTCCTTAATACTTCCACTTCCCCTTTGTTTACTTCAGGCCCCTGCATTCACATCATGAGGATCCGTTGGTTTTCTTTGGAAAGGATTCAAAAGCATGAATGTGTATGGCTACTGCCGTGTGTCCAGCATCGATCAAAACGAATGCCGGCAGCTTGACGCACTGGGCCTATTGGGGATCCCCAATAGACAGATCTTTGTAGACAAGCAAAGTGGGAAGGACTTCAACCGCCCGGCATATCAATCTTTGGTGGGAAGATTGAAGCGAGGCGATTTGCTCTACATCAAAAGCATAGACAGGTTGGGACGCAACTATGAGGAGATCCTAAGCCAGTGGCGACACCTCACCAAAGAGTGCGGTATAGACATTGCCGTTATAGACATGCCGATATTGGATACCAGAAACGGCAAGGATCTGGTGGGCACCTTCCTTGCAGACACAGTTTTGGCCATAC
>JAIRUT010000011.1 GCA_031254255.1 Coriobacteriales bacterium | reverse complement strand
TAAATCCGGGGAAGCTGAAGAGCAGGCTGTCTGGCAGTTGGCTTATGCAATCTGTGCGGCAGTTAGGACTGCGCCCAAGGCTTGTGGCGTCGATTGTATGGACACGGTTGTGGTTACTGGAGGCGAGAAGGCCGAGCTTGCAGAAGAAATGCGGCGTATCGCCAACAGTGGCGGTGGTAGTTTTTTGGCTCGTGACGCGGACAATGTTGATGCCAGTAAAGCCGTGGTGTTGGCCGGAATCGAATATAAGACACGTGGCCTGAGCCACCGTTGTCAACTCTGTGGCTTTGAGACTTGCGATGCTTGTACTGCCGCTGGGGCGACTTGTGTGTTTGCCCCTATGGATTTGGGTATTGCACTTGGATCGGCCGTGGCTATGGCTGCTGACAGCCGCATCGACAATCGAATCATGTTCAGCATCGGCAAGGCGGCTGTGTCTTTAGGATTGCTAGGTGAGCATAAGCTGATCATGGGGATCCCGCTATCGGTGTCTGGCAAATCACCATTTTTTGACCGTGCGTAATTTGCATGGCAAACAATACTGCTTACAGTTTTGGAAACCATAATCTTAGAAATACTTGAGGAGTTGAGAACCAGGCGCGAAAAGCATTTTAGTGCCTCCAAGGACTCCAGGAATGAGCAGGCTCCCATTGACAAGTTTTTGTCGCAACTTATTTATCGGCATAATCGGGGTGTTTCTGATGTTAATCAGCACTATGCCAAGAAGAAGTTGTTGCCTTTCTATCTCGATGTGAGGGAGTCTAAGCCCGAGCGTTGGTCTAGTTGGAATGTAGACGAGCAGCTGGAGGCCGAACTTTTTAAAGTATTGCAGGTCAAGCCACGGCGCACATCCTCTGGGGTAGCTACAATTACGGTGATAACCAAGCCTTGGAGGTGCTCCAGTGACTGCCTCTATTGTCCCAATGACCTACGCATGCCCAAGAGCTACCTTAGTGACGAGCCGGCCTGTCAACGAGCGGAACGGAATTTTTTTGACCCTTATCTGCAGGTGGCAGCGCGGCTGCAGGCTTTGGTGCAGATGGGGCATGTGACCGACAAGGTTGAGGTGATTGTTCTTGGAGGTACTTGGAGTGACTATCCTGAGGATTATCAGATCTGGTTTATCAAGGAGATATTCAGAGCGTTGAATGATAGCTCAGTAAGTAAAGTTACAAGTAGTGATAATATCTCACAAGATTCCAAAATAAACGCTTCTGGAAACATCAATACCAGCCATTCTACCAATGAAAACAAGAACGATAGCGACACATTTTTCAGCGATACTGTTAAGCAAACAGTTGAAGAGCGTCAGGAATTTCTTGAAGTTTGTGGGCTGAGTAATTCAATCGAACTGCTGACTGAAGGTGTCATAGATCTGCAGCAAACGGTGAACCGTGGCAAGCTTAGTTATAATCAGGCAATCGTTGAGCTGTATGAGAATTCTAAAGCTTGGAGGCGAGCATCTGCCTGCCAGAAGGCCGGCTTTGAGGAGCTACTGCGGGAGCAGGAGATCAACGAGACCGCACAGAGCCGGGTGGTAGGCTTGGTAATCGAGACCCGATCTGATCTGATCAGTGTTGAAAACCTGATGACTATACGCAAACTTGGTTGCACAAAGATTCAGATTGGCATCCAGAGCCTGGACCCTGAAGTGCTTAAGTTGAACAATCGTAGTATCAGCCTTATTCGTATCCAGGAGGCCTTTGAGCTGCTCAGGCTTTTTGGCTTCAAGGTACACACTCATTTCATGATAAACCTTTATGGCTCCTCACCGGAACAGGATAAGGCCGGCTATCAGCGTTTTGTCAGCGAAATGGCTTGGCAGCCGGACGAGGTTAAGCTCTACCCCTGCTCTTTGGTGGCCAGCTCCAGGCTTTGCGAAAATTTTGTTGACGGTAGCTGGCGACCCTATAATGATGATGAGCTTATGGATGTCTTGCTCACCTGTACTTTGGTAACTCCGGCGTTCATACGCATCTCGCGGATGGTCAGGGATATTTCGGCGAAGGACATTCTGGTCGGGAACAAAAGGACCAATATGCGCCAGATGGTGGAGCAGAGGATCCGTGAACTGGGTGAGGATGTACTGGAGATCCGCTACCGGGAGATTTCGACGGTCGCACCTGAGATCGCCAAGCTCGCGATGGAAACCATTGCCTACAAAACGACTGCTACCGAAGAGTTCTTTTTGCAATGGGTAACACCTACCAACCAGATTGCCGGCTTTTTGCGCCTCTCACTGCCAAAGCTTGATTATGTACTTGCCATGCTTGAACACCAGCCAACTCTTCCTTTTGGTCCAAATGAGGCGATGATTCGAGAAGTTCACATCTATGGCAAGGTTGCGAGATTGCATGGTGGCGAGGAGAATGCGCAGCATCTTGGACTCGGCCGGCAGTTGATCGACGCCGCCTGTGAGCTCGCCAGTAAGCGCGGTTATGAAAAGATGAACGTCATAAGTTCAGTAGGCACGCGTGAGTATTACCGCAATCTTGGATTCAGGAATAATGGTCTTTATCAGCAGAAGGCCTTGTGACTAGGTATAGAATATTTATGCAAAGTCCAGGAAAACCAAATTCTCTATTGACGTATCGCTTTATGTAAGTTAGGGTATTTTTAAGTAAAGTAGCACAGGCGCAATGTAGCACCTGTTGAAAAGGCAATGAAGCCTCCATGAGGTCTCCGTAAAGGATGATTTCATGGGGGCTTTTTGTTTTTCGTTTTGTCCATGGCGAGGAAGTTTTGAAGTTCCAGAGAGCAGCGAGATGGTGGCCTGATGGATTTTCAGATTATTAAACAACCGTCACCCGGCGTCCTGAGGATGCTGGCGAGTCGCAGCTTAGTGCGCGATTTTTTCAAGGACTCCAAATTTGACACAATCGGACTTGTTCAGGGCAAATTGACTGAAATGTTTGCTGCTGCAGATATTGCCGAAAAGGCTTCTGGCGTGAATGCCTTGGAGATAAAGGGCATCTGTCCGCAGCACTTCACGATGATTGCAATTTTTGGCGATACGGCTGCTGTCACAGAAGCCATGGATCGCATCAAAGAACAGTTGAAAAAAGAAAGGGGTGGACAATGAGAATCGGCTACGTCATGGGCAACCTTTGGTGTACACGCAAGGAAGACTCTTTGACTGGGCTAAAGTTGATGCAGGTTAGAGTACTGAATGATCTGGACGACTGCAGTGCTGATTATTCCGTAGTTGTTGCAGTTGACATGATCGGAGCAGGAATTGGTGAAAAGGTCTTGCTGGCCTCGGGGAGTTCGGCCCGCAAGCACGCCCAATTGGAAGAGGCTCCCATTGACATGCTGATTGTTGGCATCATCGATCCGGACAATGATTCATCCTCAGATCAGGCGGCAGGTGTATAAATGAGCAAAGAACTGCTGGATAATATCAAGGCGGCTGGCGTGGTCGGGGCTGGCGGGGCTGGTTTTCCGACCCATATCAAACTGGCAGCCAAAGCAGAGACCCTGATAGTTAACGCTGCAGAGTGCGAGCCCTTGATCCGTGTCGATCAACAGCTGCTCCAGACCCATGCAGAGGAGTTTTTCAAGGGCCTGGACATCGCCCTACAATTGTCCGGTGCCAGTCAGGCCAAGATTGCGATCAAGGCTAAGCATGCCGAGATAATCAAAGAACTCAAGGTTAGAGCAGCGAATTCGAAAAACATCGAGATCTTCGAAATGGGTGATTTCTACCCGGCAGGGGATGAGCAGGTCCTCGTCTATGATGTACTCGGCAAGGTTGTTCCCCGCGGAGGCATTCCTTTGGCTGTGGGTACCGTGGTGAGCAATGTTGAAACCCTCATCAATGTGGCCAGAGCCGTAAACTCCCTGCCAGTGACCACTACATTTGTCACCGTGGCGGGGGATCTTCCAAAGCCCGCCACCTATGAGCTGCCAATTGGCATCAGCTATCGCGAGGCGCTGGCATTGGCAGGGGCAACAGACTTGGACGGCAAGTCAGCTCTGGACGGCGGACCGATGATGGGCAAGCTGATCAGTGATCTGGATGCTCCGATCACCAAAACTACCAAGGCAGTGCTCCTTTTTGACAACAACAACCGCGTGATCACCGAAAGCTTGATGTCGGAAGGCATGGTGCTCAAACAGTCTCGCACAGCCTGCGAGCAATGCCAGAAGTGCACCGACCTCTGTCCGCGTGACCTACTGGGTCACGATGTCAAGCCACATTTGACAATGCGCATAGCTAACTATGGGATTTCGGATTTTCAGGGAATGACACGCTCACTTGGATGTTCCGAATGCGGAGCCTGCGAACTTTATTCTTGTCCCTGTGGCCTGTCTCCGCGAAGGGTAAATCAGCTGGTCAAACAGCAATTGGCAAAAGCCGGTGTCAAGGTCGACAACTCAGGTCTGGATTTCAAAGCCTTGCCGATGTTTGCCTATCGGAAGATTCCCGTGAAGCGCCTTATCGCCCGTCTCGGTTTGCGCGATTACGATCGCCCCGCCCCATTATCAACACTGCAATACCAACCAAAGCAGGTGACAATGTTGCTCAAACAACATCTGGGAGCACCTGCAACGGCGGTCGTATCCATGGGTGATGCGGTGAATAAAGGTGATCTAATAGCAAAGATTGACGACGATAAGTTGGGCGCGAATATCCACGCCAGCATCACTGGTCAAGTCACAGCTGCCAACGACGCTGCAATCGTGCTCACCAAGAATTGACGGAGGTCAAAGGACAAATGATCAAAGCAATTGGATTAATGGAATTAAACAGTATCGCCAAAGGCTATGAGGTTGCCGATGCGATGCTCAAGTCTGCGCGTGTTGAGATCTACATGAGCACTCCTATCTGCCCTGGCAAGTATGTCACCTTGATCTACGGTGATGTTGCTTCGGTGGAAAATGCCATCAAAACCGGTATCCGGATCGGAGAAGAGGCCGTAATCGACGATCTGGTGATTCCAAATATCGAGGAGCAAATATTTCCGGCGATCACCGGAACCACCGCAATCAAGCAGATCGATGCTGTTGGAGTGATTGAAAGCCTCTCGATAGCCTCGTTGATCATGGCAGCTGATGCCGCCACCAAGGAGGCCAATGTCCAGATCATTGAGATCCGGCTGGGTTCGGGGCTCGGTGGTAAGGCCTATGTCAGCCTGACTGGTGATGTCGCTGACGTTCGGGCCGCTGTGGCAAATGGCGTGGAGGCCATTCGTGAGACCGGAAATCTCGTCTACTTCACAGTTATTCCATCACCTCATGGTGATTTTAAGGATTTATTGTTTTAGTCACTAAAAAGATGTATAAACACCAAGAAAGGATGAAGAATGGAAAATCAAATTGCTCTGGGAATGATTGAGACCAAGGGTCTTGTGGCCTCGGTCGAGGCTGCGGATGCCATGGTCAAGGCGGCAAATGTCGCACTGATTGGCAAAGAGCATGTCGGTGGCGGACTGGTAACAGTGATGGTTCGCGGCGATGTTGGTGCCGTGAAGTCCGCGACAGATGCTGGCGCTGCTGCGGCAGCCCGCATCGGTGAGCTCGTATCCGTGCATGTCATCCCCAGGCCCCATGTGGACGTGGAGAAAATTCTCCCCAAGCCTGACAAGCCAACTCCTCCCGAACCCATTGAGAAATCGATAAAAGATATCAAATAAGGATTGTCCAGTAATTAAGCGCAGGAAGACCAAGGAATGAACGAAGAAGCAAACATACAGCGTGTCATCCAAGAATATGTTCCAGGGAAGCAAATCACCTTGGCGCATATCATTGTCAGTCCG
>JAIRUT010000102.1 GCA_031254255.1 Coriobacteriales bacterium | reverse complement strand
GTCAGCCCGGAACCGTTCGCGGCGCTGCCGAACTGCTGGGAGCCGACAGTGAGGCCATCTGTAACAGGCGTCAGCCCGGAACCGTTCGCGACGCTGCCGAACTGTGCGGACAGCCTGGGATTGTCGGTGTTGTTCTCGAGACTGCCGCCCTGCATAACCTGCAGGGCTTCCATCTGCAGGATCGAACGGGTCAGCAGATGCCCGACATTGTCATGGATCTCCCGCGCAATCCGGTTGCGTTCAGCCAGCGTTGCCAGACGCAGCTCCAACGACTGTCGCTCCTCCAGATCTCGGTTTTTCGACTCCAGCTTCTTGAATGCAGTGCTCAGCTGATCGCGATTGCTACGGTATCTGGTCAGCGTGGTTGCCAGATAATCGCTGCGCCAAGCCATAAAGCAGGCCAATGCGCCGATCAGAATCAGGAGCAGGGCGGCCATAACCCTTAGATGGAAGAAGCCGACAAGGAGAGGAATGATCCAGATAAGGCGCAGCGGCCAGAGGAGTTCGAGTGCCAAGTTGGGGAGCAACCCATGCAAGCGAAAGCAGTCGTAGCTGAGGAGTGGCAGAAAGACCAGGAAACTGGGCAGGAATATGCAAACAGCGGTATAGCATAATAGTAAGACAGCTCGCAGATGACGAGGGATGATCTCGACCTCAAAAAGCGCACTGACACTCAATGCTGTCAATATCGCAGCGACCGACAATGCAGAAAATGGCAGCAGGGTAGCGCTATAGGTGCAGAGCAGCAGTAAAACCAGTTTGTCCATAATGCGTTCCATTCCGTAATTGTATGACATATGTGACAAATGTCATGCCAGTCTGCACAAGTCTGAACAAATCTGAACAAATCAGTGACGCTATTCACTGGTTTCGGGGATGCATGGCAGTCAAAATAGAAACAACGAATAAAGCCATGGAGTAAAAAGGAGTCAGATGTGAATGTCATTGAAGTGAGCGGGTTGATCAAGCGCTACAAGGAGTTGGTGGCGCTGGATAATTTCAATCTGAGTATTCAAGCCGGGGAGATCTTCGGACTGCTCGGCCCGAACGGATCCGGCAAGACCACGGCGATCAACTGCATCCTCCAGCTCCTGACCTACGACAAAGGTGAGCTTCGGGTGCTTGATCAAGAGATCTCTCCGACGAGCTATGACATCAAGCGGCG
Source organism: Coriobacteriales bacterium (assembly GCA_031254255.1). Taxonomy (GTDB): domain Bacteria; phylum Actinomycetota; class Coriobacteriia; order Coriobacteriales; family UBA8131; genus WRFC01. The sequence continues at coordinate 3,017 of JAIRUT010000102.1, read as the reverse complement.
CATCGGCATCGTTCCCCAGAACATCGCCGTCTTTCCGCAGCTCAATGTCACGGAGAATATCGACTATTTCTGCTCCCTCTATATCAGCGACAAAGCCAAGCGCCGCGACTTGGTCGAGGAGGCCATCCACCTTGTTGGGCTGGAGGACTTCCGGCGCTTTCGCCCGCGCAAGCTCTCCGGCGGACTGATACGGCGCCTGAACATTGCCTGTGGAATCGCCCACAAACCAGAGCTGATCTTCTTTGACGAACCAACAGTGGCGGTTGACCCGCAGAGCCGTAACGCCATACTCGAGGGCATTCGCCGCCTCAACGAGCAGGGTTCGACAGTGGTCTACACCAGTCACTATATGGAGGAAGTCGAGCAGCTTTGCACCCGCATTATGATCATGGATCACGGCCAGGCCCTGGCCACCGGCACCAACATGGAGCTGAAGAAGCTGGTCGGGATCAACGAGCGCATCGAGATCGAGCTGCTTGAAGGGCTGGATGCGGCGCCAGACCCCAGCCAAGTTGCCACTCTCACCCCACCCTCTCCAGCATTCGAACACGCCCTCGAGCTGGTCCGCGAACTCCCGCACACCGTAACGGCCAAGCTGGATGGCAACACCCTGCGCGTCAGTTGTGCCCGCAGCCGGTCTGCCCTGAATGAGATCTTGGAAGTTTTGAACCACTCAAGCATCACCTATGGTCGCGTCTATTCCGAACCGCCAACCTTAAACGATGTCTTCCTTGAGATCACCGGCAAAGAACTGAGGGATTAATGATGTTCACGACATTCATCTACAACCTCAAGGTGCTGATCCGGGATAAATCGGTCTTGCTCTGGGCGGTGGCCTTCCCGCTGATCCTGATCACACTTTTCTATCTGATCTTCAGCAAGCTAGATGCCATTTACGAGGTGGATCCAATGCCGATAATTGTGGTCGAGGATGCCAACTATGCTCAGGCTCCAGAGTTCTCCTCCCTGATTGACCAGCTTGGCAAATCGGGTGGAGAGGACAGCAACGCCCTCCTTGCCCTGACTGCGGTGTCCTCGGAATCCGAGGCACGCAACACCATGGCCGAGGGCGATTATCTTGGCTTCATACTGGTCGACAGCACAGGGCAGCCGAAATACTTCATGAACAGCCGCGAAGCAACCAGCCTCGACACCATAGCTTCCATAAAACAAGGCATTGTGCTGGGAATTCTCGATCGTTACACGCAAAACGCGGATATGGTTCAAAGCATCGCCCAAACAAATCCCGGGCTCTTGGCTGATCCGGTCTTCCTGCAGTCTCTGACTGATCAGCAAAGTTACACCGAGCCAGTCTCCCTGACAGCCAATCCTCCCAGTGATGCCATGCGTTACTATTATGCGGTTCTGGCCTTTTCCACCCTGATGATGATGTCTTTCGGACTCAGTGCCATCAACTTCTGGAAGGCCAATACCTCGCAGCTGGGCGCACGTCGAGCTCTGGGTGGACAGCCTTGGGTCCGTTCTCTGGCTCCGACATTACTTGCTGCCTGGATACTCAGCTTTGTCTGTGTCATGGTCGGATTCGTCTATCTTCGCTTTGGTTTCGGCGTCAGCTTCGGCGGTAAAGAAGGCGCGGTTATAGGCTTGCTGGCTGTCGGTTCGTTGGTTGCCACCTTGCTCGGCGGCCTGATCGGGGCAACGCCGCTGGCAGCAGGCCTGAAGAGCGGCGTCAGTGCCTTCATCACCACATTCCTCTCGGTATTTGCGGGACTCTATGGGCCGGGAACTCAACGGCTCGGTGATTATGTGGCCAACAATCTGCCTGCTTTGTCCATCATCAATCCGGTGCGACAGGTCGCAGACGCCTTTTACTCGCTCTACTTCTACGATGGCTATGGTCGCTTTGCCGAGATCTTGTTGACACTTGTTGTCATGGCGGCTGTGTTCTTTATCGCTTCCTTGTTATTGATGCGCCGACAGCGCTATAAAGCTCTCTGATGTTTGGAAGGATCAACCATGTCAGTCTTTAGAACCTCACTTCGCATGCTCTTCAGAAGACCGGTTTACCTGCTCGTCTATATCGTTTTGTTCGGCCTGCTTGGCTTGGTGCTGGTAGATGCACCCGACAATGCAGCCGGTGATGTGACTTATCAGCAGGCATCGCGACCAATAGCGGTTATCGATCGCGACGGCAGTGCGATCAGTCAGGGGCTTACCGAGCATCTTGGCAAGCAGGCCACATTTGTCGATCTGGCCGACGAGCGCTTTGCCCTTCAGGATGCCATCGCCCACAACAACGCCTCATATATCCTGATCATCCCTGCGGGTTTTGGCGATGATTTTCTGGCCAGTGTGCGGGCAGGTGAGACACCTGTCCAGCTGGAGTCAGCATATAGCATCGAAGTTGCCACAGGCCTGATGATGGATACCGAGGTTGCCAGCTATATGAATGCCCTGCGGATCAGCGCCATAGCTGACCCCATCGCCACTAATGCTGACCTTGCCCACCAAGCCCAGCAGGTTGCTGAAACCGACACGCAGTATGAAGTTGTCCAGAATTCCGGACAGATCATGGCGGGCAGTATCTTCCCATTCTTTTTCCAATGGTCATCCTATCCGATTACGCTGGGCATAATGGTTTTGGTGGCGGGGCTCTACGCCAACTTCCACACTGGGGAACTGCGCCGTCGCAACCTTGCGGCTCCGATCAGAACTATGTCCGTGAATCTCCAGATCATGCTCAGCTGCATAGCCCTATCAATAATGACTTGGTTGTTCATCTGCCTGCTCTCCCTGACGCCGATGATCGGAGGAATGCAACTTTGGGCGGCCAGCCCGCTGAGTGCAGCCCTGATCTATCTGGCTGCCCTTGTCTATACCTCAGTGCCTCTGACTTTGGGCTTCCTGCTTAGCCAGTTCAACCTCAAGGAGATGGCACTCAACGGATTCAGCGTGACAATAGCGCTGGTCATGATGTTCTTGAGCGGCATGATGATGGGCAGAGGCACCTCCTATCTGGATGGAATACTGCTAGTGATCGCCCGTTTCATCCCGGC
>JAIRUT010000044.1 GCA_031254255.1 Coriobacteriales bacterium | reverse complement strand
GAACGTCCAGTCACAGCAATCTTGCGTCCAGATTTTATGGCCGCATCACAAACCTGCTGGATACGGTGGATGTGGCTGGAAAATGAGGCCACAATCACTCGTTGCTTTGAAGTAGCGATTATCTGCTCAAGGGTCTTTCCAACCTCTGATTCAGAGCGCGTGAAGTTGGCGTTAGTGGCATTTGTGGAATCCGAGAGCATCAGATCAATACCCTCTTGGCTGAACCTGCTGATTGCTGCGAAGTCGGTATAAACACCATCGATGGGCGTTTGATCCAGCTTAAAGTCCCCGGTATGCAAAACGTTTCCAGCCGCAGTGCGGATGAAAAGTCCAAAAGAGTCAGGGATCGAATGATTGACGCTGAAGAAATCGATTTTGAATGATCCGATCTTCACACTCTCACCGGCTACAACTAAGCGGAAGTTCGGGTTCTTGATGTTGTGTTCGGCCAGCTTGCCCTCAATGAAGCCCAGCGTCAGCTTGGAGCCGAGGATCTGCATATTCGGCATGTCCAGATCCTTGAGCAGGTAGGGCAAGGCACCAATGTGATCTTCGTGGCCATGAGTGATAATCAGTGCCCGCAGCCGATGGGCGTTTTCCAATATATAAGTGTAGTCCGGCAGGATCAGATCGATTCCTGGATGGTCATCATCAGGAAACATTAACCCGGCATCGACGACGATCATATCCTCGTCATATTCAAAGACTGTCATATTCTTGCCAATGCCATCCAGTCCACCGAGGGGTATGATTTTCAGCTCCCCTATTTTGGCTTGCTGCCTACGACCTTTTTTGGCCTGGGCTTGGTTGGACTGTTCAGATTGGTTAGACTGGCTAGCCTGACTGGATTTCCCACGACTCTGGCCCGTCTCTTTGGAGTGCGCAGTGGCCACATTGGCCTTCTGTTTTGTAACCTCGTTGTTTTGGGTCTTGACCTTCCTGGCATTGCTTCTGTCAGTCTTGTTGGCGACAGCACTTTTTTCTTTGGCTGTTGCGATTTTGCTACTGGAAGCATTCCTGGTTTTCAGGTCAGCACGAAATAGGGAACCCGTCCCCTTGTTAACTGGCAAAGATATCTCCGTTCTCGGTAAAACTCAACCTGCCCAGGGCAGGTATTCATTCAATTTTATAAACCTCCATGATTCATGATCACAGAGTTCTACTTACAGGCTTATTATTAAGCCTTTTCGTTTGATAGCCTGGACTTGAAGGGCTCCCTATGCCTATTTTTGCTTAAGGGCTCCCGTTTTCAGGTCCACTCGTGTGCGCCTCTGGTGAGTATCGTCCTATGGAATCCCCCTTAAAGGATCCCGACGTTTTCCATTACTCTGCGCAGCTCTGCAAGTTGGCTATCAGTAGCTTCAATCAAAGGTAGCCGTGTACCGCCGACATCAAATCCAGCCATACACATCGCTGCCTTAACCATTATCGGGTTAGCGGTAACAAAGAGCTCCTTCATCAATGGTTGCAGCTTCAGGTGACAAGCCAGTGCATGGGCTCGGTCGCCAGCGGCCATGGACTCCACGATCTCTTTCATCCGCTCGGGCGCAAGGTTTCCGATGGTCGTAATCACACCGTAACCACCCATGGACATCAAAGGCAGTGTGGCCTCATCATCGCCAGAATAAACAACAAAGCCCTCGGGAGCATTGTTGGCGATCTCCGTGATCTGATCGAACTTGCCGCTAGCCTCCTTGACGGCAACGATGTTCGAAACGTCATTAGCCAACCGCAACGTGGTTTGAGCTTCCATGTTAATAACGCAACGACCAGGGATATTGTACAAGATAACCGGAATATCCACAGATTCAGCGATCGCCTTGAAGTGCCGATAAAGACCCTCCTGCGGAGGCTTGTTGTAATAGGGGACCACGGCCATCAAGCCGTCGACACCGATCTGCTCAGCATCCTTAGCAAAGGCCACAGAATCCGCCGTGCAATTATCGCCGATATTGGCAATAATCGGGGCACTGCCATCAAGCGCCTCAAGTACCGCCTTGAAGAGATCCCGTTTTTCCACATAGGTGGTGGTTGGAGACTCACCTGTAGTACCACTGATGATCAGGGCGTCTGACCCACGCTTGACCAAATCAACGGCCAGTTCTTGGGCGCGGTTCAGGTTAAGTGACCCATCAGCAGCAAAAGGTGTGACCATCGCTGGTATGAAGCGCCCGAATGGGGTGTTTTGCTTTGTTGTGTTGCTCACAATATCCTCACATTGTCTTTGGTTTTCTATTTCAATCCATCAGCTTGTAAGTTCAATTTTCAATGTATTTATTTTTCTAATTATCCATATCCAGAAGGATGTTCAAACCGACAGTCAAGCCAGGCGTCAAAACTGCTCTGCGTATTGCCAGAAGCAAACCAGGCAGATAGGACCTACGGTCTATGGAGTCATGACGGATGACCAGTGTTTGCCCCATGGAACTCAAGATTACTTCTTGATGAGCCATGTATCCGCCACCGCGCACGCTATGAACGGGAATCCCATCGACCTTAGCACCTCTGGCTCCAGCACAACCGCTAATTTCACTTTCCGCACCTGGAGCATCAGATGATACGCCCTTGGCCAAACGAGCCTTGGCCATACTCTTGGCGGTGTTCACGGCCGTCCCGCTGGGAGCATCCTTCTTGCCGGTGTGATGGAACTCGATGACTTCCACATCCTCGAAATAGGGAGCCGCCTGCTCAGCAAAGATCTGCATAAGCACTGCTCCGAGCGTGAAATTAGGTGCATAAAACAGGGTTGTTCCCGGTTTGGCGTATTTATACATCTCCTCGTAGCGCTCATGCGGGACACCGGTTGTACCGACAATGCAGTGCACTCCGCGCGACAGCGCCTCTTCAAGGGTGCCGGGCACGGCTGCAGCTACGGTGAAATCCACAAGAAGCTCTGCTCCGGATTCATCCAGAGCCGTCTTGAGATCAGTATAGGCTGGAATACTCAACTTTGAGCCTTTGATATCCACCAGCATTTCCGATTCTTTCCCGGTCACATCGCAGACCGCAACCATCTGAATATCGGACTGATTGGCCAGCTCAGGCACCAAAACCTGACCCATACGCCCACAATAACCATTGAAAATGACTTTCATTTATATCGCTTCCTCGATTCCTGCACTATTTGACCAAGAGCTGGCTCAAGGATTCTTCCAGCTTCACAGGCTCTTCTGGCGAGATCACTGCCAACGTCGGCCGATTGCCCAGGATCCGTTCTGCCAGCCTTTGGATATCATCAAGTGTGACTGCCCGATAACGTTCAATCGTCTCATCCAAGGACATCAGTTCCAGTCCGCTGACCGCCTGCCTGCCGACGCGCATCATGCGACTGGACGTTGATTCCATCCCCAAAACCATGTTACCGATT
>JAIRUT010000062.1 GCA_031254255.1 Coriobacteriales bacterium | reverse complement strand
ACGTTTTGCAGCGGCATGGCTATGGTCTCAAAATGTTTTATTGTTAACCAGAAAATTTGAAAACCTCACAAAAATATGAACAAACCAGATAATCCCAGTTCTTTGAATACCTCTCAAGCGGTTTCCGTCTCCGCTGCTTTGGCATTGGCTAAGAGCAGCCTGGAGAGCATTAACTTGCGCATTGTGGGAGAGGTCTCAGAGCTTTCCGATCGCAGCGGCTATAAAGCAGTTTATTTTACAATAACTGATCAAAACGCTGCTCTGCCCTGTTTGATGTGGCGAAACGTTTATGACAAGGCAGGGTTTGCCCTGCGTGCAGGCATGCTTGTGGAGGTGGCTGGAAAATTCAGCTTGTATTCTGCCAAGGGACGTATGAACTTTGACGTCAAAAGCCTGAAGATCGCTGGGGAAGGTGACCTTCGGGTCAAGGTTGCCGAATTGGCTCGCAAACTAGAGGCCGAGGGCCTGATGGCACAACAGCGCAAACTGCCGATCCCAGACTTCAGTGAGCGTATCGGTTTGGTGACTTCTCCCCGAGGCAAGGCGGTGCACGATGTGCTGCGCACCCTCAGGCGGCGTTGGCCTTTGGCTGAGGTTGTTTTTGCTGGGGTTCCGGTCGAAGGTGCTGAGGCTACCAGCCAGATGATCCAGGGCCTGCAGGTCTTGGAAGCAGCAGATTGCTCGGTTATCCTGCTTGTCCGCGGAGGAGGATCCTATGAAGATCTGATGCCATTCAATGACGAAGCTCTGGCGCTGGCCATTGCCGCCTCTCGAGTTCCGATTGTCACCGGTATCGGGCATGAGCCGGACACCAGCATTGCCGATTTGGTTGCAGATTTCAGGGCTTCCACACCAACAGCAGCGGCCGAGCGGGTTTCACCGAACATTGATGACCTGCGGTCGTGGCTGCTTGCCCAATTGGCCAGACTCCCACAGTCCCTGCAGAGAAGCCTGACGCGCAAGCGTGAGTTGCTCGTGAAGGCGGCCAGCCATCCAGTCTTCACAACTCCGGGATATCTGCTGGAGGGTCGAACTCTGATGATCGAACACGCGAGATCTCGACTTCAATTATGTGCCGAAGACCTGCTCAGGCCGAAGTCCGATAAGTTGGCAGCAATGGCCGTTCAGCTACAGGCCCTATCGCCACTGAACACATTGGCGCGCGGTTATACTCTGACTTTGAATGAGCAAGGTGGACTTGTGCGCAGTGTTAACGATATATCCGAGCAAGACAAGCTGGGTGTAATGCTGCCGGATGGACGTGCTCTTTGCACGGTTGACAGGATCGAGAAACAAGAGTCAGCAAGCGACTGCGATCCAACGACTCTTTTCTAGCGGGTATGCGAAAATTTGGTGGAACGGAGTGTGTTATGGAACTGGAAAAACTCAGTTATCTGGAGGCTAGCGAGAAGCTGGAAATCACGCTACGCAGCTTAGAGTCCGATCAGCTGGAGTTAGAGGAAAGCCTTGCTCTTTACGAGGATGGTGTAGTCTTGATCAGGGAGCTTCAAAAGCGTTTGGGTCAGGCCCAGCAGAAAGTCGATGTCTTGATGGGTGAGTTGGAATCAGAGAGTAGCGACTCGGTGGACACTGGGCTCAGTTGATTTATTTCAAAAATGATGAAAGCATAAGATGAAGGAGGGTTGAGATGTCAGATTGTATATTCTGCAAGATTGCGGCTGGGGAGATATCTTCAAAACTGGTTTACGAGGACGATCGGGTAATAGCTTTTGAAGATATAAACCCACAACTTCCTGTACACGTGTTGGTGATACCGAAAGATCATTACGATCATATTGGAGATGATGTCCCTGAAGACCTGATGGGGCACCTTATCACAGTAGCAGCCAAGGTAGCTGCGATCAAAGGAGTCGACAAGACCGGCTATAGGCTAATTACGAATATCGGCGAGGATGGCCGTCAAACCGTTATCCACCTGCATCTGCATGTCCTTGGCGGAGCTAAGATGCCGCTACGTATGGGTCCGGCTGACTGAGAAAGCTGCACTAGCCTGCTGTAGTGCATATAACTGCTCAATCTTGCGATCAAGAAAACAGCAGATGCCTTCTAGCGGAGCACTGGTTGTTGTATACTTTTTTGAGAATCTTGGTCAGTATGTTTACAAATGCTGAATTAACGTATTGGAGTGAAGTCAGCACAAAGGAGATTACATGAAAATTCTGGTTATCAATGCGGGAAGCTCTTCGTTGAAGTATCAACTTTACGACAAGCAGACATTAGAGGTTGTTGGCAAGGGTATCTGTGAGAAGATCGGTTTAGATGATGCTTTTCACAAGCATGGTCTAGGAGATGCGGAAAAAACCGATATTACACCGATGAAAGACCATCATGATGCTATGCAGACTGTCTTGGATAGCCTACTTGATCCCAAAATGGGATGCATCAAGACCTTGGAGGATATTGTTGCTGCTGGTCACCGTGTTGTTCATGGCGGTGAATACTTCTCAGCTTCCGTGTTGATTAATGATGAGGTCATCCAACGCATTGAAGAATGTGTGTCGATAGCACCGCTGCATAATCCACCGGCACTGACGGGTATAAAGGCTTGTATCGACCTTATGCCGAATGCCGCTCAAGTGGCGGTATTTGATACTGCTTTCCATCAGACAATGCCGCCTAAGGCTTATATGTATGCTCTGCCTTATGATATGTATACAGATATGAAGATCCGACGCTATGGCTTCCATGGCACATCTCATCGCTATGTAGCTCAGCGTGCAGCCGCCTTCCTCGGTAAGCCTGCTGAAGAGCTGAAGCTGATAACCTGTCATCTGGGTAATGGCTGTTCGTTGGCAGCTGTTGATGGTGGCAAATCTGTCGATACATCCATGGGGCTGACACCGTTGGAGGGTGTAGTCATGGGAACACGCTGTGGATCTATTGATCCTGCTATCGTTACTTATCTGATTGATGACAAGGGAATGACAGCTGCAGAGGTCAATACCATAATGAACAAAAAGAGTGGCCTGC
>JAIRUT010000035.1 GCA_031254255.1 Coriobacteriales bacterium | reverse complement strand
TTGCCCTGTTCAGGTCGCTGAAATACCTCCGCTCAAGGAACCAAAATCGACTGCGCGGGCCTTATATGAAATGTTCACAAATAATCCCTACGCCTACACATCAGACGAGGCCTTATATGAGGTCAACGGCACACGCAGGGAACTGGGCAAGAAGGAGTTTTTCTCGAAGGGACAACCATCCTTGCGGTTTATCGCGCTTTCAAAACGATATGGATGGGGCGTACACTGCAACGCTGAGGGGAAAGTCGCTATCTATGCAGTTCAGTCTCCCGAATATAAGAACCTTTCTTCAGATAAGGCTCTAAGACAACTGAAGGCCGTGCGTTCACATAAAAAGCAAGAGCATTCAGAATAAAATCCGCTTGAAAGTTTAGACCTACGAAAGTGTTAATTTACTGCCTGTGCGTCGAAGAGTAACAACCAAACTGCAAATGAAAGACAAGCTCCGAGACTTGCTCTGCCTTATCCCAGGTGTATTGCTCTGCCTGGCACTGGCCCTTCCTTCTTGGTTTCTTGGCAAGGCCCTGCCTATCATCGGCGGCCCAGTCTTTGCGATCATTATCGGTATCTTGATCACGCTGATCTTCCCGAAGCTGACTACCTGGAGGCTCACAAGAGGTCGAAGCGACGGGATCTGCTTTGATGGCGGCGTTAGGTATACATCCAAGAAGTTGTTGCAATATTCAATCATTCTCCTGGGCTTCGAAGTCAACTTCCTCAGCATCATCAAGGTCGGCAGCCAGTCTCTACTGGTTATGATCTTCACCTTGACTGCTGCCTTCCTGACTGCCTTTTTAATTGGCAGGGCATTGAAACTGCCGAAAAACACCACAACCCTGATCGGCGTCGGCACATCGATTTGCGGTGGTTCGGCAATTGCAGCCACCGCCCCAGTGATTCGGGCAAAGGATGAAGATGTCAGCCAGGCGATCTCGACTATATTCCTCTTCAACATCATTGCTGTTTTCATATTCCCTGTTCTGGGTAGATTGATGGGCATGGGAGATATCGGTTTCGGGATCTGGGCGGGAACCGCCATCAACGATACCTCTTCAGTTGTGGCCGCAGCAACTGCTTGGAGCAACCATGCAGGCAGCAATCTGGCGCTGCAGACCGCAACTATCGTCAAACTTACACGAACGCTTATGATCGTCCCGATAACACTGGTGCTGGCCGTCTATACGACACAAAAACTGTCGCGCCAACGCAACCTTGCTGAAGGTGAAATAGGAATTAGTGGTGGTGAGGCGATTGGAGAAGCCAGCAGCGATGCCAAGTTCAGCTTGGTCAAGGTCTTCCCTTGGTTTGTGATCTTTTTTGTTGTCGCCGCATTGCTTAACACCTTCGCCGGGATCCCTGCCCAAGTATCCGCAACACTGGCAGAGGTCGGCAAATTCGTGATCACAATGGCCATGGCAGCCATCGGCCTGAATACGAACCTGAAGAAGCTCCTCTCAAACGGAGTCCGGCCGATAGTACTCGGGCTTTCTTGCTGGTTCGTCGTTGCCGCAGTCTCCGTGATCGTGCAAAAGTTAATGGGAATTCTCACGTAGTATCGTAATTCCAGTGATTAGCAGAATCGATATTATTCTGCCTTTTGGAACAGCGAAACAGGCTTGGTGCCATTCCTTTTCCCTCTGAAACAAGGGTGAACGCAATTAGGCCATGCCTATGTTCACACTTTATACATGAAGTCGAAGAGGTCTTGACGTTGCAGGACTATCTGGACACCCAGCTCAGTGCTGACTTTGTCCAAACGTTCGCTTAGGGTGTCGAAGGCGCAGCTGGCCTCATTGATGCTGATCAACATGGTCATGGAGAACATGTTGATCAGGATGGTCTGCTGGATGTCATCGATGTTTGCATCTGACTGGTAGAGAACTCCGGAGATCGAGGCCACGATGCCTTTGCGATCCCTGCCCAAAACGCTCAACACTGCCCTTGTTTGCTGGTCCCCACTACCCCTGTCAATGCCCTGGGCGTCAGAGTGCAATGTCATGTTCTCTCCTTGCTTATAGGTGCTCATCTGTCTGCCGATTTGGCCTGCGCAGGCTGCCTCTGCAGGCCAGTATCAATTATAGCTGCTTGGCTGCTTGGCTGCTTGGGAATCCCTTGGCTTGAATCGGGCCTTGAAGTTTTGGGTCTCGGTTTGGGTCTCGGTTTGGGTCTCGGCCCTCCTTGCTTTCAGCCCAGCATCCAGCCGAGGAGGATGGCGACCAGGAGGGCAGGCAGCATGTTGGCAACCCGAAGTTTTTTGATGTTCAGGATCTCGATACCCAAGGCGATCAGCATGATGCCACCGACCAAATCGATGGAGGCGATGATGGCTGGTGTGAAGAAGTCGCCGAAGAACATCGCCAGCAGCGCCAAGCCACCTTGGATCACCAAGATGGAAACGACGGCAAAGCCAACCCCGATGCCAAAGGCTGCTGCCAAGGCTATGGAAGAAATGCCATCCAGAAGAGACTTCAGGTAGAGGGTGGATGGGTCTCCAAGGCCAGCTTGAATGGAGCCGAGGAGAGTCATGGCACCAACGCAGAAGAGGATGGTGGCGGTCATGTAGCCCTGAACAAAATTCTGCTTGCCGGTTCCTTTGCCGAACGATTTTGGCAGACGCCCCTGCATCCAAGTGCCCAGACTCTCCAAGCGGTCCTGGAAGCGCAGGGCTTCGCCGATGATCGCCCCAATAACCAGCGATATCACTGGCACAAGCAGGGTAAATGATCCGACATCAGTAGCTTTCAGATCGGTGAAGCCAGCGACGGTAGTGATGGCGCCAAAACCGATCGTGCAGGCACCTATGGCATAGAAGGTGATCTCCCGGAAGCGCTCAGCGATCAGGCGGCCAAACAGCAGCCCAATCGCTGTTCCAACGATTACCGTCAGGATATTTAAGATGACGCCAGACAATTCAGCTGTGTGTCACATTTATCGCGTATTCCAGCCTGTCATCCAAGTCGACCAAGACGTGATCGCCGTCGTGGATATTGCCAGCGACCACCTCGTTTGCCAGCAGGTCGAGGATGTTTCTCTGGATCAGGCGCTTCATCGGACGGGCACCATAGATCGGATCAAAACCGTCGATGGCCAGCTGGCCGATCACCGCCTCGCCAATCTCCAGCGTGATACGCTGGTTTTCGAGGCGCTTGCGCACGTTTTCCAGCTGTAATTCAACGATACCGTCGATATTATCCATGCTCAGCGAGTGGAAGATGATGATGTCGTCGATGCGGTTCAAGAACTCCGGACGGAAGGTGGCGCGCAGAGCCTCGTCGATTGCCCGATTCAGCTTGCGCTCATCATCCAAAGCGGTGGCATCCGCCCCACTGGAGCCAGAACCAGCGCCAGAACCGGAGCCAGAGCCAGAGCCAGAGCCAGAGCCATCTTGGCCGCCCAAGTCGTCAAAGTCGAAGTCCGAAAAGTCCGGTTCCTTGGACCCTTTTGGCCCCTTCCCCTTCCCCTTGCCCTTCGGAAGATCAATTCCGAGGCTCTCGGAGGCTGACTTGATCGTCTCGTCCACTATTTCGCTGAAGCTGCCACCGTCGCTCATCTGGGCGGCCATGTCGGCCTTGTTCCCACTTAAGGACGACTTGAAGAGATCCCTGGCCTTGGCTTTGCCGCCGCCGCGGGCCTTGAAGTCCCGGATGAACTGGCTGCCGACATTGCTGGTCATAATAATGATAGCGTTCCTGAAGCTGACAACACGCCCTTGGCCATCTGTCAGGCGGCCGTCATCAAGCACTTGGAGGAGGATGTTGAAGACATCCGGGTGGGCCTTTTCGATCTCGTCAAGGAGGACCACCGAATAAGGCTTGCGGCGCACGGCCTCTGTGAGTTGGCCGCCCTCGTCGTAGCCGACATAGCCCGGAGGCGCGCCTATCAGGCGTTGGACGCTGAACTTCTCCATGTATTCGCTCATGTCGATACGCACCATGGCACGCTCGTTGTCAAAGAGAAACTCCGCAAGGGCCTTGGCCAACTCGGTCTTGCCGACACCAGTCGGGCCGAGGAAGAGAAAACTGCCGATCGGCTTGTCTGGGTCAGACAGGCCGGCCCGGGAGCGGCGGATCGCACCGGAGACCACGGATACGGCTTGGTCCTGCCCGACCACACGCTTGTGCAGCTCGTCTTCGAGGTGGACCAGCTTCTCCAGCTCGCCACGCATCATCTTGGAGACCGGAATGCCCGTCCAGAGGCTGACCACATTGGCTATCTCCTCTTCTGTGACCTCCTCTTGGAGCAGGCCACCGTTGGCCTGGCGCAGCTCGAGGCTTTCCGTGGCCGCCTTCAATGAGGCTTCCAGCTGGGGGATCGTGCTGTAGCGCAGCTCGCTTGCCTTTTGCAGGTCGCCTTCCCGAGTCATTCGATCGTATTCAATCTGGGCCTTGTCCAAGTCGGCCTTCAGGGTCTGGACGCGGGTGATGTCTTCTTTTTCGTTGACCCAACCGGCCTTCATGGAGTCCAGCTGGGCTTGAAGGTCGGCCATGTCGCGTTGCAGCTGCTCGAGGCGCTCCTTGGAAACCGTATCGTTCTCCTTCAAGAGCGCCTGCTCCTCGATCTGCATCTGGATCAGCTGGCGGGCGGTAGCATCGATATCCTCTGGCATTGAGTCGATCTCGATACGCAGACGGCTGGCCGCTTCATCCATCAAGTCAATGGCTTTATCCGGCAGGAAGCGGTCGGAGATATAGCGATCGGAGAGCTCGGCGGCGGCCACCAAGGCGGCATCGGTGATGCGTACGCCGTGGTGGATCTCGTATTTCTCCTTCAGTCCGCGCAGGATGGCGATCGTGTCTTCGACACTGGGCTCACCGACCAAGACGGGCTGGAAGCGGCGCTCGAGGGCGGCGTCTTTTTCGATGTATTTACGGTATTCATCCAAGGTCGTCGCTCCAATGGCATGGAGTTCGCCACGGGACAATGCAGGCTTGAGCATATTGCCGGCATCCAACGAACTGTCCGATCCGGATCCAGCGCCAACGATGGTATGCAGCTCATCAATGAATAAGATGACGTTTCCGGCGGCCTGTTCAACCTCTCTGAGCACCGCCTTCAGGCGATCCTCGAACTCGCCGCGATATTTGGCTCCGGCCAGCATCGAGGCCAGATCAAGAGCCACCACGTCGCGGTCCTTCAGTGAAGAGGGCACATCCCCGGCAACTATACGCTGGGCCAAGCCTTCGACGATCGCCGTCTTGCCGGTGCCCGGCTCGCCGATCAGCACGGGATTGTTCTTGGTGCGGCGGGAGAGCACTTGGATCGTCCGGCGGATCTCGTCCGAGCGGCCGATCACCGGATCCAGCTTGCCGGCCCGAGCCGCCTCGGTGAGGTTGCGACCATAG
>JAIRUT010000113.1 GCA_031254255.1 Coriobacteriales bacterium | reverse complement strand
ATCTATGCGCGCATGTTTTCCATAGTGCTTTCCACGCTGGCTGGTATCGGCACCAGTGCTTCCAGGCAGCCCAGCCCTACTATGTAGCCTGTCCTCCCTATCACGACTGATTGCATTCTTTTGCAGCTGCCCAATCGACAAGTGTTGATCCGTTCTGCGTAGGAAGCTAACATGCCATCTATGCAGGTCGCAGACCAACCAGACCAAGGCAGAGATCGGGTAGATCATTAGAACTGCCGGCGTGAACATCCCGGAATCCTCGAGGAAGAAGGTGATCAGCGCCATCAGTAGACATATGGAATAGGCCGACCTGAATACGGGATTGCGCTGCCAAAACTCTCGGTAGGAACCTGGCTTTAAGACCCTTAGGACCACTAAGAAGGCGATAATCGAAAGACCGAAGACAATGGCGGTGGCCGGGACATGGGCGGTCATGGTTGTTACTGAGACCCTCCAGACCTCTTTCAGGAGGTCGACTGTGAAGATGAAGGGGCCTTGTTGCATGGGCCCTGCCACCCAGCTCATGTGGGAAAGTGAATTCAAATTGACATCCAGATAAAGCACACCGACGGCCAGGCCAAAAGCAGCCATCGACACCAGTAAGAGCATCCACCAACGGAAATGTCGGCCATTGTAGAGCCACCAAGCGACAAAGCAGCCGGTGGTGGCCCAGATCAGCGGGCCAAAGCTGGCACCCAGCCACGGGCTGCAAGTAACCACCAGCAAGAGCAGCGAACCAAGTGGAAACATCCATTTCCGGAAATGCACAATCCAGCGGTTCTCTCCAAAACGGTTTATCAATAGACCCGCCAGTGTTATCCAAGATCCGAACATTAACGCACACTGTTCGTTGCCCATTCCATAGTAACGTGAGCCTTCAGTGATGTCGTAGCTAAGGTAGCTGGCAGTATCCAAAGGGCCGCCGAAAATCTGCCCGATCACCAACACGAGAATGGTTAAGGCAAAGAGCGTGACTATCGCGTGGAACCATTTGGTCAGGCGTCCTATAGCTAGTGCGGAAAGAGCCAGCACCCCAGTCCATGCCAGGCAGATCAGGGGAAACAGGATCTCCGACGTTCCAGGAGGGATAGTCAAAAACATCAAAAAACAAGCTGGAGGGAAGGAGAGGACGATGATCCAGAGGATCCGGACTATTGGTATGAATATCCGCCTTGAGCCGGGACGATCCCTTTTGCCAAGGAATAGGAGGATCAAGGAAATGCCGAAAGTCGAAAAGACAAGCAGTAAGAAGGCCATATCGGTAATGTATTTGGTGTTTGCGATGCCGGAGATCAACGAACGCTGGTACTTCAGCTCGGCAATCCGTTGACCAGAGCTATCGGTGCTGGGTTGATTACCAATTGTCAGGTTTGTATAACTGGGAGAATCAGGGCTGTCATTCAAGTGGTGCACCATATAGCCGATGTCTCGAGAGCTGACAAGGCCAAGTCTCCACGTAGTCTCTGAGGTCAGGTAGCCGTTGAAGCCTTTTCCCACGGCAATGATTGGGGTGAATTCCCGGGTTGGTGCAATCTGGTTGCCAGGAAACAGTGTGGCATCGTTGACAATCAGCACAGTCCAAGCCTCGCCAAAGCGCCCGAGTGACTCACCGAGGATTTGATCCGCCTTGGACAAATCTGCATCATCTGGTAAAGAGAACCAAGCTATATCCTGCTCAGTAGACAGCGCATAGCGAACGTCATCAAGCGGGGTGCTGAGATTGGCTGCTCCTGACGAGCCGACTAGATAATAGAGGTTGGGAGTGCTAACCTCAGAGACGTCAGACCATTCCAAATTGGGAACATTGATGATCGCAATAGGGTGCGATGAGCTTAAGGAAGACATCTGCACGCAGTGCAGCCCGGTATCCTCCTCCAAGCTCTCGATGTCTAAGGCCTTCGCTTTTAAAGCCTCCTCTTCCAAGGCCTCATCCTGCAAGGAACGTACATTAAAAGCTCCTGTGTCCAAATTCTGCACTTTTAGAGTTTCTGCTTCAGCGGTTTGGAGACAGGATAGCAATGGCAGGAGAACCAGCAGGATCGCCGCCAAGAAGAGCACGAACCAATATCGTCGATATCGTTGGCAATGTATCATGAAATTATGATACGCCATTAGCCATGGCATTTGCTAAACTTGGTAGCAAGGTGGTTGAGCGGCAGACTGGTACTGATCCAGTTTTTGGAGGTACTGACATTTTGTTGATAATTGGGAAAGGTAGCCTTTGTGATATCAGTGCTTGCCAGCTTGATTTTCTGCATGACCATTCCCATTCTGGCAATGGTCATGTTGGTGCCTTCACTGAAATCACATGCTCCAAAAAGTAAGAACTACCGGGGGGTTACGGTTTTTTGTGGCCTCGGAATTGTTTGGTTTATCTGGCTTGTGGCTCTGATCCTGACGGAGCGGCTACTGCCTGTAATCGGACTTGGCCTGCCCGGTTGGGTTGAGATATTGATCCCGATCTTTCCCCTGATGGCTGGTAGCTGTGTCTTGGGACTCTTTGATGACTGGGCTGGCGACGGGCCAAGCAAAGGTTTTCGGGGTCATCTGAAGGCCATGTTTCATGGGCGCCTGACCACTGGCGGCCTGAAATTCTTCGGTATCGGAATACTCTCCCTGGTTGTTGCGGCCGGACTTTTCTATGACCCCGACGATCTGCTCTATTCGATATCCAAGGTTTTGGTAGCCACTTTGGTGATGGCGCTCTTTGCCAACCTGATGAATCTCTTTGATCTCCGTCCTGGGCGGGTCTCCAAAGTCTACGTCTTATCGCTCACCGTCGTCATGTTGTTGCTGATATTTGTGCACGCCTCAATTAGACCGCTCAGCGGTTGGGAGGTCACTGCCCTTGCCTTGGCCTGTCTCGGGCCTGTTCTGGCAACTTGGCGCTATGATCTCGGCGAAGTTGGAATGTTGGGGGACGTGGGTGCCAACTCCATGGGTGTTCTGCTCGGTTACCTCTTGGTCTTGGCTTTGCCATTTTGGTCCATGGTGGCAGCGGCTGTAATTTTGCTTGTGATCAATCTGTTATCCGAACAGGTATCCTTCAGTCGTATTATAGAATCAGTCCCATGGCTTGAGAAATTGGATAATATTGGTAGGAAGAACATTGGCAAGAATGACAGGAACAACACAGAAAGGAAAAGCAGCTGATGACCAAGCATATTTTTGTAACTGGAGGCGTCGTCTCATCCCTTGGCAAGGGTATTACAGCCGCTTCGCTTGGCCGTCTGCTGAAGTCTCGTGGATACAATGTAACAATGCAGAAGGCAGACCCTTACTTGAATGTTGATCCTGGAACGATGAGTCCGTTTCAGCATGGCGAGGTCTTTGTTACTGAGGACGGACACGAAGGCGACTTGGATCTCGGCCACTATGAGCGTTTCATCGATGAGAACCTTCCCTGTGAGTCGAACTTCACGGCCGGATCCATCTACCAAAGCCTGATTGCCCACGAACGCCGGGGTGATTTCCTCGGAGGTACGGTTCAGGTCATTCCGCATATGACCAACGCCATCAAGGAGAGGTTGATTCGCATCGCTGAGCAAAGCGATGCAGACATCGTGATCACGGAGATCGGTGGGACGGTTGGCGATATTGAGTCGTTGCCCTTCATTGAGGCCGCCCGCCAGTTCAACATGTCCAAACCTTATGGTGATGTCATCTTTATTCACGTTACCCTGGTGCCCTATATTGCGGCTGCCCATGAGATCAAGACTAAACCGACCCAGCATTCGGTGAAGGAGTTGCGCTCCATCGGAGTGCAACCGAATTTTATCGTCTGCCGCTCTGATCAAGAGATAACAGACAGCGTGCGCGAGAAGAGAGCATTGTTTTGCGATGTCAAGTGTGATCACGTGATCAACTGTCAGGATGCCGAAAGCATCTATGAAGTGCCGTTGCGCCTCTTTGA
>JAIRUT010000148.1 GCA_031254255.1 Coriobacteriales bacterium | reverse complement strand
CACGGGGATCATGGTGCTCTCCCGTGGTGTGCCCATAAATTTGCCCATCGTCGTGGGCGTGGTAGTGTGGTGGATCTATGGTGTGCCTATCGTATTGAGCATGGGTATGATCCGTATGGATATGCTGCTTGTAGTCCTCGGCGTGCCCTTCATCGTGAGTATGCTCTTCATCAGTGCCAAACCCCACGGCCTTCTTCTCTCTGCCCGCATCCGCAGTTTTCCCATTTTGCTTGTTCATGTCCCGACCTCTAGTCCTGCGACCTGTGGGGGTCGATGAGCCTACGCAGGCTTGATCCGGCGAGATCAAAAAGCAATACAATGGCGACAAGTGCGATACCTGGGAAAAGCGCGAGCCACCACATGCCAGTGGAGAGGTGTCCCATGGCCTCGCTCAGGATGATTCCGATGGCGGGCTGTTCTGGTGGCAGGCCAAAGCCGAGAAAGGTTATTGCTGCTTCGTGGAGTATGGCATGTGGAAATAGCAGCACGAATCCGACTAATAGCTGCGGAATGATATAGGGAGTGATGTGGCGCCAGGCGATCTTTAGCTTGGAGGTTCCCAGTTTTTCGGCATGGGCAATGTAGTTGCTTTGTTTGCATTGCAAAACCTCGGCGCGGATCACACGGGCGAGGTTTGGCCAGTGCGTTACAGCAACACCAATGGTTACGCCCCAAAAGCCTTTACCAATGGCAAAGGCGATAAGTATAAGCAGGATGATGTGAGGAAGACCCATTAAGAGGTCGATGAGCCAAGTGATCACGGCATCCATCCGTTTGCCGCCGAGTGCAGCAGCCATGCCCAGCCCGACCGCAATCAGGGAGGACACTGTTGCTGCCAGCAGACCGACAAACATGCTCATGGCCAGCCCGGAGAGAGTCCTGATGAACATGTCGCGACCCATCCAGTCGGTGCCGAAGGGGTGCGCGAAACTGGGGGCGAGATTCTTACTCGCAAAATCGGTGGTTTGGGCATTGCCCATCACCAGCATGCCACTGATGACAACGGCGGCCAAGATGGCCAAGGCAACCATCATGATGATCATGGTTTGCAAGCGGTTGTTAAAGAGCCGCATTTTAGCTGCATGGAACAGGACCTTATCCACCTGCCTGCTCCTTATCTATGCCATCGGTACTCCCGGTATCCCCAGTATCTCTAGCAGCACCCACAGCTCCACTTGCTCCCAACATCTTTCGCGCCCCGCGAATGCGTGGGTCGACCACACCGTAAAGGATGTTGGCGATGAGGTTTCCGGTGAACACGAACAAGGCCGATATCACGGCGATACCAGCGAGCAAGGCCACGTCTCCCCCAAGCCCGGCTGTCACTGCCGCTTGGCCGAGGCCGGGATAGGAGAATACCTGTTCCACCAGCACCGCTCCTCCAAATATCTCAGCGATTGCGGCAAACTGAAGGGTTAGGGCCGGCATCATCAGGTTGCGCAGCCCGTGCTTCCTGAGTGCTCGCCAGGGCCTTTCCCCCCGAGCCAAGGCAAAGCGGAAGTAGTCGCTTTCGATCACATCGATGGTCTTTTCGCGGGTGTGCAAGGCGATGTTGGCCACGCCCACTACAGAAAGCGTGATTGCTGGCAGGATCAGGTGCCGGAGGTGATCAAAGATGGTGACATTGGCGGCTGACACTCCCAGCGGCACGGAGAATCCAATGGGAAACCAGTCCAAGGATACAGAGAAAATCATCAGGAATATCAAAGCAACCCAAAAAGTCGGTGACGAGGCAAGCACGAAACAGTAACCCTTGACCAGCTTGTCAATCAAGCGACCGCGGTTCATGCCGGCTGCAATGCCGGAAATAAAGCCGAGCAGGCCGCTGATTACCCATGCCGAGGCCATCAGGGCCAGGGAGTTCAAGGCTCTTGTAGCGATAACCTCACTGACCGGGGCATTGTATCTGAGCGATGTGCCCATGTCGCCATGGATGAAATCTTTCGCCCAATTTGCATAACGCTCCCAGATGGGCGTGTTCACACCCCAGTATTCGGCCAGTTGAGCGCGTTTGGCTTCGCTCATGTTCAAGTAAGCGGTCTGTCCGGCATTAGCTTGAACCGGATCCACTGGTGAGACGCTGACGAGAATAAAGACAATGATGCTTATCGCGACCAGCAGAAGCAGGCACTTAGCGATGTTGTTTGTAATGAAGCGTATCAATCAAGTATTCCTTCAGATCCTTTCAGAAATGGCGTAGGCAGGGTCCCCCGCCTACGCTGGGATCACTCGCTGGCTCCATCAGCATTATCACCATTTCGCCAAGTCCACTGATCAACATTGTTTAGCAAAGACCAGCCGTATCCGTGTGGATGCAGTTTCTGCTTGGCCACAACCAAGTTGTCATTGTAAAAGTAGAGATGGTCGACCGAGACCAGCCACGCCCAAGTGGCTGCTCCCTGCGGAGCCACGCCAGTGCTGCCATCCCACTGCGCTTTTTGCCAGAGCACATAGGAATCAGCGATATCCGGCGTTGCCAAGGCTGCGTCCAAATAGCCATCAATACTGCTGCTCAGATACTGCGCGAAGTTGCTGGTACCACTGGAGTAGTAAAGGGAATACAGCTCAGAAGGCGAGTTTGATCCCCAGCCCCAGAGCACCGGGCTGGAATAGGAGTTCGGATAGATGTCGTCCCAACTGCCGCCCCGGGGCACGACCTCAAGGCCGATTTCCTTCATCTGGTTGGAGAACTCGTTGGCCAAGGCCTGCCTGACCGAATCAGAGGACGGATACCAGAGATCGAAAGAAGCCCGAAGTCCATCTTTTGTATAAATGACATCAGCGCCGAGTGACCACCCGGCATCTTCCAGAACAACGCGCGCTTTGTCCCGGTCCAGCCCGACTTTCATATCCGCAGAGGCCCAGGGCATACCGTCGCAGACGCTGTAGGCCACGGAGCCGTAGCCATTAAGTACGTTGTCGATCATATTCTCACGGTCGATTGCCAGGTTGATCGCCTGCCGGATTGCGATGTCGCTGGTCACGGCATTGCCCACAGCATATTCCGTGCCGCTGTTGTTGGTGATAGTGCCACCCGGCAGTGTGGTCGGGAGTGAGATTCCCCTGCTGTCCACCGACTTGGCGGCAAGCAGGCTGTAGCCTTTGATCTGCTGGTTGCTGTAGGTAGCCGAAGTGTAGACGATGTCGGCCTGCCCGGATTTCGCTGCTGCGAGGGCCGCGTCTTCCCCCATGAAGGCAATGACGACGCGCTGCATCTTGGGTGCCTCGCCATAGTAGTCCGGATTAGCTACAAGGATCACCTGCTGCCCGCGATCCCACTGTTCCAGCATGTAGCGGCCGCTACCGATCGGATGCTCGCCGTAGTCCGGTCCGTAGGCATGTTCAGGCACGATACCGATCACCGCCAAGGTATAGAGAAGGGCATTGTTCGGCTTCTTCATGGTGATGACAACTGTCGTGTCATCCAGCGCCTCAGCTTTTTCCACCGAACTCAGGTCGGTTTCAGATGCCGCGGAGGCAATAATGCCATTAATGGTGAAGGCGACATCCTTGGCTGTTAGCGGTACACCGTCGGTGAACTTGACATCATTGCGGATTGTGAAAGTCCACTGCAGGCCATCAGCACTACATTCATAGCTAGTGGCCAGGTCATTGACGAAGTTCATGTCGGTGTCGGTGGTGATCAGCGTGCTTTGGATCAGAGGCTCATGGACATGCTCGCCGGTGCCCCAATTGACCATGGGATCAAAGCCCGCCGCAGGCTCGCTGGCCGTATCCATGACCACGGTCACCTGAGACGATGCCGAGGTCGTGGCTTTTGCGCTGTCGCTTGACGAGCAAGAACTAAGGGAGATAGATGCGAGGGATATGCAAACGAGAGACACGCTTATTAGAAGAATGCTGGCAAGGAAGCGCATTGCCGAAAACTCAAGCGATAGCCCCGACCTCTTGATGATAATGCCCACAGACAATGTCCCTTCCTGTTTGTTGAACTTCCTTAGGTTACAGTCAAAAGGTGTTACGAATTTTTATTTCGTAACACTATAGCAGATGCCGCGTTGCTCGGGAATGCCAGTTTGTTTACTGCAATTCTGCTCGCAGATCGAGTCAGTAAAGAGGCTGAATCAAGCAGAATCCACTGATTGCCGGTTAAGTTGCCAGCCAAAATAAATCCAGAAAACGTCCGCACTTCCGCTTTGCACTGCGGATGAAAAGAAAAGAGAAAGAATACTTTTTGATAAACGTCTATGGCTGAACTGCCTGCATCTATGACTATTTTTCTTATGCAAGCTCCTCAAGTACCTTACCCCTTATTGCTGCTTCAAACTTACTCCATGTCATCCCGGCATTTGGCTCTAAATACTCTCCACTATCGTCATTTAGACAAACATACCAAACATTATCGTACAAACGCTCGGTGACCAATCTGCTGCATAAGACCTCGAACCGTTTGAGATATGTTGCGTCCCTGAACACTTCGTCGACTGGAAAATGTGGCTCCCTGAAACGATTTGTCCTGTGGATTGCCGCATCATCTTTGATGATGAATACATAGCCAAGCCAAGGAAAAGATGAACCCAGTAGCCCCGATTGCAACGCTTTCGCAAGATCCGTCGCAGAGCCTATAGCTTCTTCAGCCCTATTGTTCAAATTGTTTCTATATGATCCCCAGATGGTTTTAAGTTCAACAGCAGCAATCAGTCTTGACTCATGGACGACAACATCCAGTATCTGTTGTTCCTGATTCGTTCTGTTTTTCGGCGGCAGCTTTTCTTGAATCGATAATATTAACAAGAGCATATTCTATGTTTTTCATGCAGAAATCCCTTCAAGTCGTATGCTTGCATTGCGGCTTCTGATGCTTTACTCCTATCATCGTTTCTGAATGCATCAACAAGTTCAGCTTGAAGTTTGAAATCTATCGCACTAGGTTCGGGAAGTCTGATTTTACGAAGATATTGTGCTTGAAGCCTGAGTGTTCCTCCGCGCATTTTTACACAGTAAGCTCCAACTGTCATTCTAGCTACATCTGAAATTAGCAAACCACCAAGAACTTCCAGATCCCACTGTTCAGAGGTTATCCAATATAGATTATGATGTGGATAGTAATCTCCTTTATCCAAAATGGGCTGAATGTATGATTTCATATCCTGAATGAGCAGTTTGGGCATATTGACCAAACCGGGGTAAACTTTGTCAATCGTTCGGTACCAACTTTTTTCGCAACTTTTTTTTGCTACATGACGAGAGCGCAGAGACTCTTGATGACTTTCAAGATATTTCCTTGCCAGTGGGTATTGCTCAATATCAATCAGATTTCCAGAGTTATCCCAAGGGTTGAAAAGCCAGACTTTTTCGCCCTCGATCCTTCCACTTCGAGTTTGCGCCGATGTTACAAGTGGAAGTAAAAGGCATTTCTCAACTAGCGTGGGATCGTGTAGGATGAAAACATCATCTCTGCCCGTAGCAACACCTATTCCAACTTGAGTTTCTGTAGTCTTGTTTTGCAGTGGATGATATTGGGAGTTTAGTTTTTCCAGCAAAGTGATTACATCTGGAGAGGTTACCGGCCAAACATCATCTGTCCTGAACCATGACTTGTGCCAATACCCCGAAAAGGTCTGTTTGAGACACGAATTGCCTGCACCATTATGCAACCAATCAATTAACTCAGGTACTGACTCCTCTGTAAATAATTCAGTCATGCTTGCACTGGCTGCAATGCTTTGAGGAGTCTTGCTGATTTGTATAATAGCCGGATAAGCGGAGACTTCGGTGTTAAACGCGTCCACATCGGGCATCTTCAAAATTATATCTACTGAGTAGTTCTCAGAAACCAGCTTTCTCAACTTCTTACCATAGGCGTTATGCATCCAACGGTCTGCACAAATGAAATTAAGCACTCCATTTGGTTTCAGATATCTGAGCCCGGTCTCGATGAAGCCAACATATATGTCTGTACCAGCTGTCATAGTTTTACAGGCGCGGATATACTTCTCTCGCAAAACACGATCGATTTCTGTACCACGGATGTAAGGTGGATTTCCAATGACATAATCAGCTTTGCGGAATGTCTCGCAAAGCAGAAAATCACTATTTACAAGCCAACAGTCAAGAAGTTTTTCTGCTGTCTGAATGTCTATACCCTCATTGATCAGCAATTGGAATAACATGGTCCAGCACTCTTTGATATGCTGCTCATCCAACTCAAAAGCTCTGATAGAGTCGTATAAATCAGCTATATTGCAGCTGTACTTTTTTGTAGAAGCAATAAGTCTTCTCACAATGGGAATCAGGAACGCACCTTGTCCACAGGAAGGCTCAATAATTAGGCTGGCAGCAAGATTTTTGTCAGAAGTGTATCCGCAGCAGTCCAGCATCAGCTCGACTATCCATTCCTTGGTGAAAACTACCCCATTGTTACTCTTGTTCATTGCGCTCCTAACTTGCTTACACTTTAAATTATACCTCTCAGATGATAGGTGGTGCTGTAAGTGGTTTTAGCGGCTATGGTTATGCAACTCAAGATGTGTCTACTCACCATTCCCATGAGAACACTCATGTCGCTTCCATAGTCCTTCCTGTCTGAGAGAGCGCGTTATGTGAGATTCATTTCCCAAAAAACACCGAAGGTGATATTCCTGCTTATGTAAAATGAATGGCAATCGACCAAAAATAAACTAAAATAATTACATTCAACGAGGCATCAGTAGGAGGCATCATGGAAATCAGACCGTACATCACATTCAACGGAGATTGCAACGAGGCTATGGAGCTGTATAAACGGGCATTTAAGACTGATGTTTTGGAATTGATGCGCTTTTCCGATATGCCACCAAACCCGATGTTTGTCATTCCGGAGGACTATCAGGACAAGGTCGTGCAGGCGACATTGAAGTTTGGTGAGAACTACATCCGTATGTCAGACTGCGGCCCGCAGCAGCCTCCGGCGAACGTACCCGAATCGGAGCGCGTCTCCATAGCAGTTGAAGCGGATGCCGACATCACAAAACACGCCTTCACAGTTCTAGCAGAAGAGGGTCGCGTTGGCATGGAACTTGCCGAGACATTCTACAGCCCGTGCGCAGGGGTTGTTTTTGACAAGTTTGGCGTAATGTGGAATTTCTCAGCGGTTTTCAGCGCGTAAATAATGCTGCATAGCACTCGGATGGATTTTCAGGTTGGATTTGCCGGGTTTGCCGACTCTGAATGGCGCCTATGGATCAATGCGGTAGTGTACCAGTGGAGTGGGGATCGCCAAGCCAAGGCATACAGGGAGGATTGGATGCGATAGCACCGGCCTTTGGTGGCAGTAAGCCAGCATTCAGGGCTTATGTGAACATTTCAGCCTATCAACACTCTGAACATTGGAATCCTTTGGCATCAGACTTGGGGGAAATACCTTAGGGCCTGATGCTTGTGTGTCCCTTTCGGACAACTCTGATACAGGCATTGCGCAGCATTATGATCTGGCAGCAAGAGTGAGTCAGGGCTTGACAAGTGTCTGTTTTGGCTGCACTATTATGCATGCATACGGATAAGACCTGTATATAACCTGCTGCTGTTGCATGGGTTGGCATTTTGGGTGATGTTTAGGTATGGCAGGTGATGCAGGTTGCATATTCGTGCAAGGGACGAGTTTAACAGGGGGCAATTATGGCTGAATCAGCTGATATCGTCGGCGGCACTTATGTTTGCTGGAACGATCACCTATCGAGGAATTCAATCATGTCGTCAGGCAGGGTGACGCTTGCGCGCCCATCACCACCGGTTGCTGCACATGAGGAAAAATCCCACTCAGTACTGTCATGCTGAGCAAGCATCACATCCATTTCCATCCCGTCAATATGAGCGTGGTGAAGAATCTTTACGCTATAACGGCTTGAAACGAAACGATCAACGGAGGATCAGGGAGCTCTACCGGATGGTGTACACAGGCAGTCGGCATCGGGCATGGGGCCTGGATGCCGGATTAAACCTATCCCGAGGGGAAAGACACCCCAAGGGATAAGACCCAGTAAGGGGGCAAGAAAGACATGAATAAAGCGACGGTAAGAAAGAGGATAGACAGGGGACGGTTCTCTGTCTA
>JAIRUT010000146.1 GCA_031254255.1 Coriobacteriales bacterium | reverse complement strand
GATCGCTTACCTCCAGTACTCTCTTTGGACTCACTATCACTGATCCCTACGCAACGATTCAGGTCGCACTGGCTGCAAGGACTTTTGAGATTGATTGGCTTTGGGCCTTGTTACCAATACTGGCCTTGTATGTCATAGTTGGAGCCAGGGCCTTCTGTGGCTGGATCTGCCCAGTCAACTTGGTGCTGGAGTTCACTGACTGGTTGCGCCGGAAGCTGAAGATACCGAATGCCCGGCGCAGCTTACCACGATATACAAAGATTGCCGTCATGGTGCTTTTCTTGGTGCTGGCCTTTGTGCTCGGACAACCGCTCTTTGAAACCATCTCGCCGATTGCCGCGCTTGGAAAGACCCTGCTCTTTGGCTCCTTGGCTGGCCTTGGAACGCTGATCGGAATCATCATCTTGGAGCTCTTCTGGGCGCCGCGCATCTGGTGTCGCAGCCTCTGTCCACTTGGTGGCTTCTATCAGGTTTTTGGGCGTGTGGGTGTCTTTCGCGTACACATCAAGCATGACAAGTGCATAAACTGCGGCAAGTGCAAGGATGTCTGCCTCAGCGACCCGAAGATCCTTGATCCAGCTGTGGCTGGCGAATCCAAGGCGGTCTGGGCTGGGGATTGTATGCGCTGTGGTGCATGTATTGATGCCTGCCCGAGCAAGTGCCTGAAGATGCGCAGCTATTGATCTAGCTGTGCTTTGAGCATGCCATCAGTCGGCAAACCAAGCATTTGCCAGGAGCTTAATCCCTGACTCGATGTCCGCCTCCGGTATTGCTGAGAAACCAACTAATACATAATTTTGCATAGGATGCTGATCGGACAGCCAACAGCAATTCGTCTCATAGACCGATACACCTTGTTCCTTGGCCAGGTCAATCAAGGTGGATTGGTTACGTCCTAATTTGTCTCCTACCAACAGGTGCAGACCACTTCCGGATTCCCGAATATCGACACGTGAACCCATGTGTTTGCGCAGTGCATTCTTTAAAGTCAAGAATTTTCGCTTATTCACGGTTTGCATCTTGCGCAGGCGTTTTTCCCAAAAACCTTGCTTCATGTATTCTTCCAAAACCGCTTGGATCAGCCATGGCACAGCCGCATAATTGTGATCGAATACACGATTCCATTCAAAGAGTAAGTCTGGTGGCAATACCAGGTAATTCAGACGCAAGGATGGAGAGATGGCCTTTGAGAAAGTTCCCATGTAGATGACCCGGTCCTTGTTATCCAAGGCTTGCAGCGAAGGCAGCGGGCTGGTGTTGTAGCGATACTCACGACAATAGTCATCTTCAATGATGAAGGTATCTTTCTCGATCGCCCACCGTAACAGGCGTTGACGGGTTACCATGGGTAGGATCTCCCCAAGCGGGAACTGATTGGATGGAGTCATGAAAGCTAACCGGGCATGTGAATTGTAAAGTGCTTCGATGATAGCATCATTGCCATCATAAACCGGAATAGGGAATATTTTGAAGTGATTGTTCTTTATAACGGATATAACGCCTTTGTAACCTGGTTGTTCCATAGCTACGATATCTTTAAAAGGATCAAAGAGTGTTAGGAGGTTGTGGAGGCTTAGCTGTGTTCCCGGCTGGATGACAATCTGTGCAGGATGGCAATTTACGCCAGCGTTAATGTGAAGATAGTTTGCGATCTGTGAGCGCAAGCCACGTTCTCCAAGGCGATCTGTATAAGAATTGGCCAAGTGATCCCCTTTGTTGGACAGAACTTCTGCGGTCAATTTCCGCCAAATCTGACTAGGGAAACTACGGTTTTCCAGATCTCCATAGGTGAAGTCATAGTAAATAGCTTTGCTTTGGCAATCTGCGGAGTTTATAACTTGACCCACTATGCCCGTGGAATTCAGGCTTACCGATTTGGCCGAATCGGTCTGGTCTGAGTTTGCACTCCAGATGCCAGCCTGTTGGAGACAGTCCAAAAATTCTTCGGAATTTCTGTTAGGAGTACTTTGAGCATTTGACTTCTCAAGCTCCAAAGCCTCAACCGTGAATCCGGATCCCGTTCGTGAACTCACATAACCCTCTGATGTTAGCTGCAGGTAAGCCGCTTCGACCGTATTCCGGGAGATCTTCAGTTCCTCAGCCAACCTTCGGATTGGCACCAGCTTGGAACCTGCTTGGTAGGACCCATTGTAGATCAGATTTTTTACCTGCTCGTAAATTTGACGATAGAGTGGCATGGTAACATCATGATCAATAGTAATCATTGTCCTACACAATCATTTCAAAATTGGAATATTTCATAGGGACAATTATAGCCGTCATTCCCATTACCGCCAACTTGGGGAAACATTGATCTATTCATCACACGCCTCGTATCAGTAAACTTCACCGAGCAATAGATCGGCGCTTCCCCAGCAAGTGGCAAGAGTGTTATCATCAAGTTTCATAACAAATGCTGATATTTATTAAGGAAATCAATGTACGAGAAACTGAAGACAGTCATCGAAAGTTATCGTGACCTGGAAAAGCGACTGTCCGATCCGGAAATCATCGCTAATCAGAAGGAATTCACGAGATTGGCCAAGGAACATTCCTTTCAGTCTGACATGGCGCGCATGGCTACGACTTACGTTAGCGATTCTGATAATCTGGCTATCAATCGCGATCTCTTGGAAACTGAGAGCGATCCGGAAATGAAGGAGTTCATCCAAGGCGAGATTGATGAGCTCAATGGACGTCTCGAGGAGTTGGAAGAAGAAATCAAACAGATGCTGGTTCCCACTGACCCAAACGATG
>JAIRUT010000085.1 GCA_031254255.1 Coriobacteriales bacterium | reverse complement strand
AGCATGTATGAAATATGCTGGCTCCTGTATTTGGATCAGATAAGTCTCACTGCCTGTCTTCCCACTTGGCAGCCTCTACCATCAGTGTTGTAGCCGCAGTTAGCAGATCATCCCGATTGTTACACAACTCGCCAAATATCACCGAGTGGAGCAGGCTCTGCAAGACTTCACCGATCTGCATTCCCTGCTCAAAACCCAGATCCCGCAGATCGCTGCCATCTATCTCCAATTGCTCCAATGAGTAGCAGGCTCCGCTGGCTACCAAGCGCTTCACTTCTGCCAGAAATTCATCCAAGCTGGCAATACGCTCAGATGCAATATCCGGAGCATGTGCAGCCATGTCACCGCGCTTCAACTCTATCAAACGATAGAGCTGCTCGCATCCGATATCATGCAGCCATATCAGTGCATGCTCCGGCTTCAGGCTGCTCATGTGAAGTTGGATCAATTCTGTAATGGTCTTGATACTATGCCGATCATAACGCAGCTCTCTGAGACGCTTGTCGGCGATCCGGGTACTGACATCGGCATGCCCCTTGAAATGACCACGCCCCGTACTATCAATGGTGTACGATGCTGGCTTACCAAGATCGTGAAAGAGCAGGGCTAAGCGAACTAAAGGATCATCGGTGCTGGCAAAGTCTATGGCTCGGATCGTATGTTCCCAGACGTCATAGCAATGCCATGGGCTTTTCTGGTCAAAACCATCGGAAAGACCGATCTCCGGGACAAGCACGGCCAAAACATCTGCATAGCCGCGCAAGACCTTGACAACATGCTGACCTGCTAGTATGTTAGCTAGCTCTACCTGGACACGCTCACCACTGACAGACTTCAGCAAGTAGCGGTTCTCATGAAGGGAGGCTTCGAGCAACTCATCAACCCTGCAACCAAGGCCAGACACGAATCTTAAGGCCCTGAGGATACGCAATGGGTCTTCTTTCAGGCGCTCGTCGGCAGCACCCACGGCACGCAGTAAACCCGCTTGCAGATCTTGGATTCCCCCAAAACAATCCACCAAGCCGCCCGCCAGGGCAAAACGAGCTGGAGAGCCAGGATCTCTTGGGTCGCTTGAAAGCGCAGGGTAACACACATCACCTGCGCCAACAGCATCGCCTACATCGCCTGCGCCAAATCCTTCAGCCGGCCGATAAGCGATAGCGTTGATCGTGAAATCCCGACGAGAAAGATCGGTGCAGATATCTTCTTGAAATTGGATTTGATCCGGATGACGACTGTCACTATAGCCAGATTCTGCGCGCAAAGTAGTTACCTGAACTGGGCGCTTATCAGTCACGACAGTCATTGTCCCAAAAGCCCTACCCGTCGGAATGACCTTGAATTCTTTGAGGACCTCCGAGATCTGCACAGGCAGCGCGGTAGTTGCTAGATCCCAATCCTTGGGTTTTACCCCGATCAAAAAGTCCCGGACACTACCGCCGACCACCCATGTCATGAATCCAGCCGATTCAAGTCTGCCGATCAGACCCACGACATCAACAGGTAGCTTTGGTAGCTTAAGATCCAATATCTGCAGGCCTCCCCCGGCTCACATTTCAGCTGAGCCGATTGGCTGCTGACCTGAGCTGATCGACCCGATCACGGTTCTCCCATGTAAATTCTGGCAACTCGCGGCCAAAATGACCGTAGTTTGCGGTCTTCTTGAATATCGGGCGCTGGAGTTTAAGCGTGTTGATAATTGCCCCTGGTCGCAGGTCGAAGACTTGCTTTACGGCTTCTGTAAGAACAGAATCGGGAACCTCCGCGGTGCCAAAGCTGTCGACCATTATTGAAAAGGGCTCCGCCATGCCAATAGCGTAGGCTATTTGCAGTTCGCAGCGCTCGGCCAGTCCTGCTGCCACCAGGTTCTTGGCCACCCAACGAGCGGCATATGCAGCGGATCGATCGACTTTGGTGGCATCTTTACCACTAAAGGAACCGCCTCCATGGCGACCCCTGCCGCCATAGGTGTCGACTATGATCTTCCTGCCCGTTATACCGGTATCGCCAGCCGGACCGCCGATCACAAAACGGCCACTGGGATTGATGATGATCTCAGCGTCGCGCCAATCGATATCCCATTCATCAAAAACAGGCGCAATCACCTGTTTGTGCAGATCCGGACACAACTGGCTGCCAATGCTGATACCATCGGCGTGCTGAGTAGAGATCAGGATTTTTTCTATGCCCACAGGCTTGTCGTCCTTATAGCGGACTGAGACTTGAACCTTGCCATCTGGACGCAGGTAGGAAAGTGTGTCATCCTTGCGAACCTGAGCCAAGCGCTCAGACAAGCGATGGGCCAGAAAGATCGGCATCGGCATCAGAGTGGCGGTTTCGTTACTGGCATATCCAAACATCATGCCTTGATCTCCAGCGCCGATGCTTTCCTCCAGCGAATAGTTTGCAGATGCTGTGAGCCCATCACTGACACGGGTCTCGATGCTAGCGTCAACACCCATGGCTATATCTCTGCTTTGTTCATGAATCGCGTTGATCACGCCACAAGACACCGCATCAAACCCCAATTCAGGGTTGTTGTAACCGGTATCACGAATCACCTGGCGCACCAGATTTTCAATTTCCACGTAAGCCTGCGAGCGGATCTCGCCAGCTATGACCACCAGACCGGTAGTCACCAGTGTCTCACAGGCCACTCGAGCTTGAGACGGATCAGCTGGCTGGCCACTGGGCGCAACATAGCCTTGGGAAGCCAGCTCTATCTCCTTCTCCAGAATAGCGTCGAGAACTGCATCGGAGATCTGATCACAAACCTTGTCCGGATGTCCCTCGGTTACGCTCTCGGAAGTGAAGACATAACTACCGGACAACTCCCGGCGGACAACGGAAGTTGGCTGAGAATCAGGTATCAACATTGATGCTACTTGAGAATCCGACATCTTTCATACTCCATCGTTTGATTGCATTTTAAAATGTCCCGTCATGCCTCATTTTTGTTTCAGGAACAAAAGGCCGACAGAAGCACCGACTGAATCATTGTACACATATTTCGCTAATGTTAAGCGATCTTTCTTGTATCACCTGCCACTCACTCGAACGTCTGCAAAGTTACAATATGAATATGCAGACCGAAACCAAGACAAACGAGCAACTGAAAACCCAGCTGACTGTCTACCTGGACCGTGGTTCAGCCACGCCTTGTTCGCGCTGCCTGGGTCTGGAGCTGGAGCACTTCATTGTCGATGAGACTGCCCGAAAAGCCGTCTTCTTTGAGGACTCGGACGACGGGCGTCCCGGTGTTGAGAGCATCCTACGTGAATTGGCGCAATTCTACCAGGAGTGCCAATATGCTCCCCAGCCAGATGGATCCCAGCGTCTGATCGGCCTCTCTCGCCCAAATGCCAATATCACCCTGGAGCCTGGTGCCCAGCTGGAGATATCGATCGGCCCAGTCTTCAATATCAGCTCACTGGAAGCCCTTTACCAGGCATTTCGCTCTGAGATAGATCCCATATTAGCGCACTACTCATATCGCTTGCTAGCATTGGGAACGCAACCCTTCGCTGAGGCCCGAAGCATTCCCCTGCTGCCCAAGCAACGCTACCATTGGATGGATGAATACTTCAAAAACACCGGTAAGCACGGCATCTGTATGATGCGGGCATCTGCTTCTTGCCAGGTAAGCATCGACTTTTCCAGCGAGTCGGACGCATTGCGAAAGCTCAAAGTGGCCAATGCCTTAAGCCCACTTTTCTACTTCATCACTGACAATTCTCCGAGCTTTGAGACGCTCCCCCTGAGTCGTGGTGTCAGGCGGGGTGGGACAGAACTCCTGACTGCAAGTGGGTTAGAGATCCCGCCGCGCATGGTGCGTGCCGCCATCTGGAATGATGTAGATCCTTGGCGCAGCTGTATCGCCCCCGGCAGCATGGCTGACGACTACCGATTCAGCGACTACAGCGACTTTTTGCTCAGCGCACCGGCCATTTTCAGCGAGGATATTCTTTCTGACGGCAGCTACCGAAGCAACTTCCAGAATATGCGCACAAACGCTGATGTCTTCGCTACACTGGAGCCTACCAAAGACATCGTTGAGCATATCCTTTCACTCTTCTTCTTTGACAACCGCCTGAAAACCTATGTGGAGATCCGCATGGCCGATTCGATGCCCCCAGCCTATGCGCTGGCCTTCAGCGCTCTGACAACCGGTATTTTCTACGACGAGGAGAATCTCAACTGGCTCGCCGAAGCGCTGGCCAATGTGGATGAAGCGGCAATCGCCGAGGCTAAGGCTGGGCTGATGGAAAATGCCTGGGGAGCGTATGTCTACGGGCGCAGCGTGGCAGACTGGCTCTGCGACCTGTTGTCACGAGCTACAACTGGTCTGGACGAGAATGATCATCACTACCTCCAGCCGCTGATTGACCTGGTTGAAAGTCGCAAGACCCTCGCAATCATCCAGATGAGGCGCTTGGAAAATGGAGAAGGATTCCTATGATGTATCAAATGGCCCAATACTCAAACAAAGGCATTATCTCCGTTCCAACCTTTGAGCTCCGTCAGCAAGATCTCACTTCTTTTATCGAGAGTTTGTCCGACGCTGACCTTGTATACCACGGAGAAGCCCTGCGCTACTGCTTTGTCCCAATCATATTCACCGCAGAGGCGAAAGATCTTTTTTCTGAGATAGTTGCTACTACTTCTTCGATTTGCGAAAAAGTGACGCAGCACTATCAAGGCTCAGAAGAGTACCGCAAACTCTGGGGACTTGATCATCTAAGCGAGGATTTGGCCCTATTGCCAAAGCAATATTCCGCCCCGATTCCGATAATGCGAGCTGATATTTTCATCAACCCGCAGTCAGGGGATTTTAAGTTCTGCGAGATAAACACTGACGGTTCCTCGGCCATGAATGAGGATCGTTGTTGCGCTCAATTTGTTATCGACTCTCCCGCCTGGTCTCATTTGCTCGAAAATAGCAATGCTCAGGCGCAGGAGCTGTTCGAACCTTTTATCGATGATATTCTCACCATTTTCAACGAGTGGTCACAAGGCAAAAGTATTTCCAGAACGCCTCAGGTTGCAATCGTTGACTACCCAGAAGAGGCAAGCACAAAGGAGTTCCTTGAATTTCAGCGAAGATTCACTGCCCGAGGTATCCCATGTAAAGTTGTTGACATCAAAGATCTATACTTTGAAGGTGGATCTTTGTTTGTAGATACAACCAAAATCGATGTAGTCTACCGACGTGCAATAGCCGGATCCATTATTGATGACTTACGTTCCAAGGGAATAGATAGGCTTGCAAAAATCGATGGATCTAAGTGCAACGGAGCTGCCGCACTGGTAAGCGCGGCAACATTTGATGCCTCCGTCATCATTGGGGGCTTCAGTGACCTTCTTGCCCATAGCAAACAACTATTTGAAATGCTTTGGAGCGAAGAAACTTGGACATTCCTTAGCTCCCAGGAGATAGATTTCATCCGAGCTCATGTGCCGATTACTTTTGGCTTTGCGCAAACCAACAGCCGACTGGATTTTACCGACATCTATTCGAATAAGAACAGTTGGATATTGAAACCGAAATACGGATCCAGCACTATTGGTGTATTCGCTGGACTTGATTATCCGGATGCAAAAAGCTGGATCGCCATCTGCGAAGAATGTCTTAAACAGGAAAATTACATCATCCAAGAGTATTGCGAGCAATTCAGTGAGCTCAATATTATTCCGCAAGATGGTTCAAGCAAGCTATCTGCCTTCAATTACATGATCGGACTCTTCGGCTATTGCGGGAAATATTCTGGCACTTACGTGCGAGCTGGAAAAGGCGCTGTGATTGGCAGCATCCGTGGAAGTGCGGTTGTGGCAAGTTTTCATAAAAAGGAGAATAATGGATAAATTATCTATAGAAAAACCTGTTCGCGTCCGCTTCGCACCATCGCCAACCGGTTTTTTGCATATTGGCGGTGCCCGTACTGCCATTTATAATTGGGCTTTTGCCCGGCGCATGGGCGGCACTTTTATCCTGCGCATTGAAGACACTGACCCGGAACGATCAACTCCGGAGAATACAGCACAGATCATTCGCTCTCTGCGCTGGCTAGGACTGGACTGGGATGAGGGCCCGGAGGTTGGGGGCGATTTTGGGCCTTACCTGCAGACGGAAAGATTTTCCACATATGGGATGGCACTGAAGCACCTGCAGGAAAACGACCTCGTCTATCCATGCTTTTGCACGCCGGAAGAGCTGGCCGCAAGACGAGAATCAGCGCTTTCTAAGCAGGATTTCCACGGCTACGACCGCAGTTGTCGCCATCTCAATGCGGATGAGGTATCGGCTAGGCTGACTGCCGGAGAGCCCTGCGCCTGGCGCCTGAAGCTACCTCTGGAACACGATGATATCGTCTTCGATGACGCTGTCTACGGACAGATCACCGTACCTTTTTCAGAGATGGATGACCTGATCTGTGTGCGCTCAGATGGCAGTCCAACCTACAACTTTGCTGCGGTGATAGATGATTCCAACATGCAGGTCAGCCATGTGATCCGTGGGGATGACCACCTCTCCAATACCCCCAAACAGATCCTTATATACGAGGCACTTGGACTGGAAGTACCGACCTTTGCCCACCTCTCAATGATACTCGGTGCCGACGGCAAGCGGCTTTCCAAGCGTCATGGTGCCACCAGCATAGAGGCCTATCGCGACGAAGGTTATCTTTCTGAAGCCCTACTGAACTACCTGGCCCTGCTAGGCTGGTCACTTGACGGGAAGACGGATATCTTTTCTGCTCAAACACTCTGTGAGAACTTCTCATTCGGACGTGTCTCCAAAAATCCGGCGACCTTTGACAACGACAAACTGACTTGGGTTAATTCCACATATATCAAAGAGATGGGAGCTCGGGCTTTTATTGACGCCTTGACTCCATGGCTGGAATCGGCAGGGCTGGCCTATGGGATAGATGGCAAGGCCAACGCTGAGCAGGTCAAGGACAGTATTCAAGACAATCGCGACTGGTATGAGGCCATTTATCCACTGATTGCTGAGCGGGCAAAAACCCTGGCTGATGCCGCGCCCATGGTCTCTTACCTTTTCAGCGGCTCAGAGCTTGAAATGGATGAAAAATCTGTTCAGAAGTGTTTGTCTGCTGCAGAGATTCCAAATTTATTGGAAAGCTGCATCACAATTTTGGATAACCCCTCCCTTGAATGGCAGCATAACAACATCGAGGCTGCCTTACGGGCCGTTCCGGAAGTGGCCGGAGTAAAGCCCAAGTTGCTGTTTCAGGCAGTACGTGTTGCCATCTGTGGCAATATGGTCTCCCCTCCCCTGTTTGAAAGCATCGAGCTGATCGGGCGCAACAAAGCTCTGGCACGGCTCAAAAAAGCCGCAGAGACCGCTAGCACAATAGCTGTAAGTGTTAAAGACGTCACGACCCCAAGCTGATAAGCCTCAAACTTTCTCAACTTGCCCGCCTTATCTTGTCAGGCTCCTGATAGACGCTCTGTGAACTTGCTTGTTCGAGTAAACTGTCGATGATGCCATGAATTTCATGAATACTTGCTATCTCGGATATTACCTCGCTGCCAGATGGTAAAAAAGCATCTTCAAGATAACGGGGATCGATGCTGGAGGAAACATAATCGAAACCCATCCAGTTATCCAACCAGTAAGATTCTGTGCCAGTTGAATCCTCACTCTTGATTGGGGCTTCTCCTTCCTGATCAATCCCAGCTATAACAGCATCCCAATTGAAAGCTGATGCCTTGATTGCCTTCTTAACAGGGGCGGTTGGCTGATTGATCACCGGTTTGCTGCTCTGGCTTTCCGGGCGCAAAAACAAAGGCGCCGATTCCCTTGGAATCACCGGATCGGTGATTTTTTTATTCCCATCATCTCGTAGGTTCTCCAGAACTCCTAGTATCATTTCGTCGCTGTATTCGAGCTCCATTGCCAACTCCTTAGACTTCATTGGTTTACGATTTCGTTTGTCTCAAGTTCTATGGCATAAAATGCTGATTTTAAATATTATCACAAAAAACGATATTATCCTATGTTTTGGCAACTTATCCTTGCACTTTGCCTCGAGCTTTGTTAATGTATTTCCTCGCGCCCCCAACAGGGCTTTTCGGCAAGTGCCCAAACTGGGGTGTCGTCTAATGGTAGGACAGCAGATTCTGGTTCTGTCAGTGAGGGTTCGACTCCTTCCACCCCAGCCAGATGACTTGCCAGACGACCAACGATGAGCGTGGCCCGTTCGTCTAGCGGTTTAGGACACCGCCCTCTCAAGGCGGAGATCACGGGTTCGAATCCCGTACGGGCTACCAACAAACCTCCGATGATTTTTTAATCATCGGAGGTTTGTTATTTTCGTCGAAGATGCAGACTTTTGAAGATCTTCGCATCGGAGCTCGAACAGTGCTGTAGAATAATCTCCATAATTTCGACCTATGGACCAAGGGAGCAGACATGAATTATGGAGCCAACTCAATTGCCCAACCCACCGGTAATCTAAAATCTCGGCGAATACTATACCTGGCCTTTGCCACCATCGCCTTGCTGGTGCTGGGTCTGATCTATGCCTGGTCAATCTTCGCCACGCCAATCGGTAAGGACTACGAGACATACAAGCCCTTTCTTGGACAGGTGTTTCAAGTATCGATGTTCCTCTTCTGTGTATCCGCACTTCTTGGAGCCCAGATAATCAGGAGAAAATCCGCAAAGACGGCAATCATCACGGCGGCCAGCCTGCTTGGTATCGGATTCATCCTGACGGCCTTCCTGTCCCAGTTCTCAGTCGTGTTGATCTTCATCTTTTACGGCGTGTTGGCAGCCTCTGGCGTGGGTATCGCCTACAACGCCATCATCTCCCTGATCAACCCGTGGTTTCCGGATCGCATCGGTTTGGCCTCTGGCATCATGATGATGGGCTTTGGAGTCTCGGCCTTGGTTTTTGGAGCCCTTGCAAACCTCGCTTTTAAATATATGTCTTGGAAGATCGTCTTCATAATCATCGCAATAGCCGGAGCCATCATCCTAGTTGCCTTGGCCTTGATTATCAAACCGGCGCCCAAGGAT
>JAIRUT010000145.1 GCA_031254255.1 Coriobacteriales bacterium | reverse complement strand
GAATTTGGCCGTCGTCCCTGTGACAGCCATGAGATCTCCCAGCTCAACGAGCTGAAAATTGATCTGAGCGCGATCTGCTATGTCGCTCACTACATCAATGCTGGCAATATCATCATGGTCGAGCAAATGCCGATTTTCGGTGGCTATGCTGGTGGTCTCGAGGAGACGACCATCGTTGGCATAGCTTCGACAATCAACTCATTTGTCATGGCCCATGGCTCCTGGCATCTCGATGGTCCGGTCCACGTCAGATGGGGCATCACAACTGCAAGAGAGGCTCTTGCTGTTGCTGGCCATATCTGCCGTGCGGTCGATGCCAACACCGACCTTTTGCTGGGAAACCAGTATTACACCCTCGCTGGCCCGTGCACAGAGATGTGCCTGCTGGAAACTGCGGCCCAAGCCATTACCGATACCATCAGCGGACGCGAGATCGTGTCCGGTGTGGCTTCGGCCAAGGGCGTCAAGACCAATTTCCACACCGGCATGGAGGCCAGGATGATGGCCGAGGCCTGCCGCGCGGTCGCCGGCATGGACCTCAAGAAGGTCAATGTCATTCTGGACAAGCTGGTCGCTCTCTATGAGTGCAACTACAAGGATGCTCCGAAGGGCGTGCCGTTTGAGGAGTGCTATGACACCGTAGCCATTAAGCCGACCGACGAGTATCTCGAGGTTTATGACAAGGCTTGCGCCACTTTGGCTGGGCTTGGCTTGGATTACTTCAAGAAGTAATAGATTTGTCAGCTGAATCTGATCGGCTGGATTGCACTGTAAATATAAATCCCGGTGGGAGCAAGGAGTTTCCATCGGGATTTTTCTGTAGTGGCATTTTGTGCCAGGCATTTGGTTTTGAGCAACTAATATATGCTCATTCTGCTGTTGTTGCAACTAATTAATTAATAATATTGTGTATATCTAGGATATTATCATCAGGAATATACATTCTCATGCGGTAGCCATGTAGATTGATCTTGCGATACTGCCCGGGTGTTATGCCTTCAATCAACTTGAAAACCCGACTGAAATAGCTTTGGTCGAAGAACCCAACCTCATAACTGATGGCAAGGATGCTTTTCGATGGGTCGAGCAGAAGTTTGCGAGCCTTGGTAACACG
This sequence comes from Coriobacteriales bacterium, assembly GCA_031254255.1. Lineage (GTDB taxonomy): Bacteria > Actinomycetota > Coriobacteriia > Coriobacteriales > UBA8131 > WRFC01. Next base: position 3,080 of record JAIRUT010000145.1, on the reverse strand, counting down.
CAATCGGTTGATGTATTCCCTCAGACTGCAGCTAGTGTAATGATGAAACAACCTGCTTAGATAGGTCGGATGTACCGATGCTGCATGGGCAACATCACTGAGAGAGATGTTGTCCATGTAGTTTTCAGTGATGAAATCCACCGCTGTTTTGATGGTGCTGGGGTATTCACTGATGCCCGGTTCAGACTCCCCTAAGCGGATCGAACTGAGTTCGTAATAGCTTGATTCGAGGCTCTCAATGTCTAAGAGCGTCGAGATAGTCTGAAGGAGGGTATAGAGAAAGCCTGTATCTTGCTGCTGGATTGCGGAGAGATCTTTCTCCAGGGTATTTCTCTCTTTCGAGCTCGTGTTTGGCTTGAAGCAATTATGGACTTTGATGATTTTTTTGGGGTCTTCAGTGAGCATTGGACCAACAAAGAGCGTGGCCACGTGCTCTTTTTTGCTCATCACAGGGACTACGATGTTAGATATACCGTAAAACCAATTGACCACTTGGTAGCTATTCAGGTGGCCGAAATGACAAGTATCATTGCAAAACTTCTTGATGGTGTCGACATTCATCTCCCTCTCACCCAATCGTGCCAATTCTGTGCACGCACAATCGTCGAGATGGTTTTCTGGCATTGTGTAGACTTGGTTGCTGATGAAATCAAACACGGTGCAATGTAAGTTCATCGTCTGGTAAAGTAATTTCCCAACAACACATGCTTGACTTAGGGCTTCCATGTGCTTCTGCATCGCCTGGACCACTCCTTAAAACCTCAAAATTGCCATTCACACAGCCACTGCTCAGATGCAATATATATAGATGATTTAGTGTGCGCTTAGCACACTTTAAACCGTGTTGTAACAACACAGTCAATAGCTTTACACAAATAAACAATCAATACTTCCAATAAAGAAACAACTTGACAAAGTTAAAAAAGTATGCATTTTGAATTTAGATTGCACAAATATCTTATTAAATTGAAAGAAAATGCTTGACAATGCTGCTGAGGCACAGTTTAAAATACACTGAATTTCTGCTGAAATTGACACGAATTGGAGTCTGAAAATGCTTCACCTGAAGGTCTTGGCCTGCAAGGCACTGTTTCGTGAGTTGAGCATGTTTGCCACCTACTCACCCAATGTCATCGACTTTACTTGGCTGCCCTGGGGACTACATGATCTGGTTGGTGAGCTGGTCGTGGCGCTTCAGGAAGAGATCGATGCCATCGATTCCGGGAAGGATCGCCACAGCAGCTATCCGCCCTACAATCGGCCCTTTGATGCCATTTTGCTTGGCTACGGCCTCTGTTCGAACGGCATAGCCGGACTTTCCTCCAAAACCTGCCCACTGGTTATTCCCCGTGCCCATGATTGCATAACGCTTTTCCTCGGATCCAAGGAACGCTACAGAGAGCTCTTTGATGAAAACGGCGGCACCTACTGGTACAGTGCTGGCTGGATAGAAAACTCTGAACTGCCAGGAAAAAGAGAGCATGCGGCGATGGTTGAGAGGCTTTCAAAGAAGCATGACGAGGAAAGTGCGGAGATGATGACCAGTCTCTACGAAGAGTGGCAGACGAATTATTCCCGTCTGGCCCAAATCACCTGGCCGGAATTCGCCGGCAAGGAATTCCAGCGTGATCACTGTGGGATATCTACGGATTCTGCAGAAGAGCTGGGATGGCAATTTGCGGAGTTCGAGGGTGACAGCACCTTGCTCAGCGACTTCATTGCCGGTAATTGGGATGATGGGCGCTTCTTGGTTGTGCCTCCGGGGAAGAAGGTCGAGCCCTCTTACGGAGACGACATCATCACCTACACTGATTGATCAGCCCTATAATAGATAGTTCATTCAAATCGTTCAGGTCAATCAATCAATCAATCAGGTATGGCAAGGCAATCAATGAATCAAGACGCGCAAGGCAAGCATGACAAGCAAGCCGCCAGGGAGATACTGAAGCGGTATTTTGGTTACGACAGCTTTCGACCGTATCAGGAATCTTTGATAGAAGACGTGATGGCCGGTCGGGACGTTTTGGGAGTGATGCCAACCGGGGCGGGAAAGTCGCTGATCTTCCAGATTCCGGCCCTGCTCAGTCAGGGGACGACAATCGTCATCTCACCGCTCATCTCGCTGATGAAAGACCAAGTGGATTCCTTGAAGCAGGCGGGTGTTGAAGCTGCATTTTTGAACAGCTCGCTGCTGGCTTGGGAGCGAGAGCAGACGCTGGCCGAAGTTTCTGCGGGGCGCTGCAAGCTGCTCTATATCGCACCAGAGCGCCTGCAAGACGACCGCTTCTTTGATCTTTGCCAGCAAATAACCATTCCGCTTGTCGCCGTTGACGAGGCTCACTGCGTGTCCCAGTGGGGAAATGATTTTCGCCCGAGTTACGCGGAGATCTCGTCTTTCATCGCCAGACTTTCCACAAGGCCCAGTGTCTGTGCGCTGACTGCAACTGCCACGAATGCGGTCAGAGACGATATCATCTCGACCCTACAACTGCTGAGACCCAATGTCTGCGTGGCGGGCTTTGACCGCCAGAACCTCTATCTCGGGGTTGAGCGCCCTGATCCTCCCAAAAAGAAGGCCAAGCTCTTGAGCCTGATGCAAAATCGCAGGGAGCAAAGTGGTATTGTCTACTGCTCCACACGCCTTGCGGTGGAAGAGGTTTGCGAGCTGTTGCTTGAAGAGGGCTTACCTGCGACCAAATACCACGCCGGGCTCGGCGACATGGAAAGGAAGTGCAACCAAGACGACTTCCTCTACGATCGCAAGCCTGTCATGGTGGCCACCAATGCCTTTGGGATGGGTATCGACAAGTCAAACATCAGCTATGTCATCCACTTCAATATGCCCCGCGACCTGGAAAGCTATTATCAGGAGGCCGGCAGGGCGGGTCGCGATGGCAGCCCGGCTGACTGCATTCTGATCTACAACAAGAAAGATGTCCAAACAGTGAGCTTCTTTGCGGAGAAGGGCCATGAGGAGCGGATCATAGGTGGCATGGATCCGGCCTTGTCGGAGGTCTTGTATGCCCGCGACCTTGAGCGGATCCGCAAGATGGCCTCTTACTGTAAGACGACTGACTGCC
>JAIRUT010000119.1 GCA_031254255.1 Coriobacteriales bacterium | reverse complement strand
AGATGCGCGGCGAACCAGTGCATGCGCATTCGGCACAGCTGGACGACAACTTCCGTAGCCATGCCGACATATTGGCCTTCGTGCGGGCCATCTGTGGTCGCGAGGGTTATTTCTCTGAGGACTTCCTCGACCTCAAAGCTGCCCGAACGGGCTTTTCCTACCAGGGAAAAGAACCGCGTGTCGACGTGTTAATGACTGTGCTGACAGATGGGGCGAATGCCGAGGCTGGCAGGATGGCCCAAGCCGAGGGCATCGCCCGTCGCTTTGACGAGCTGCGTCGGGCCGGTCACAGCGAGGGCGATATGGTGCTCCTCCTTGGCACGATGAGCAACGCCCACATTTACGCCTGGGCCTTGCGGGAGGCCGGTTTTTCAACAATCATCACTGGCGGATCGGGCTTTTTCAAGGCCTCCGAACTGTCGTTGATCGTCCACCTGCTGAACGTGCTGGCCAATCCAGAGAATACAGAAGCCCTCTATCCGGTTTTGCAAAGCGAGCTTTTTACCCTGTCCGACGACGAGTTGTTGAGTCTTGCTACCGAAGAAAGTGACGGGAGAGAAAAACAAGTCAATTTTGGCCACAGCCTGTTCGCTTCTCCTGACCACGCAGGCCAAGAAGGCGTTGACCCTGTCACGCCACCTTCCAGCAGGCTGAACTTTGCCCGCCAAGTGCTACAGAAGGCTTGGAACAACGTGGGCGGCAGGCATCCGTCCGACGTGCTGCTGGACGTGCTGATCGATTCCGGCTGGTTTCTGCGCCTTGAGGGCCAGGGCATTGAGGGCCAAGCCGTTGCTGGCAATCTACTCAAGGCCTTACGCTTGGTCGAAGACATCCAGTCTGAGTGCGGCTTTGACATGGCACAAACCGCTTGGAAGTTTTCCCGCTTGACAGGAGACAAGGAAACACCCGGCGCTCTGATTGTCAGCAATCAAGATGCAGTGCGGATCATGACCATCCACGCCTCCAAAGGGCTGGAGTTTCCGATCGTGGCCGTTGCCGAATGTTACGAGACCAGAGTCAAAGACGAAAAGCTGCTGGTGCTCAAAGACCGAGACAGGGGATTTCTCTCCCTGTTGCCTGATGATAGTGCGGTCAAATCTCCGGTGGATAAAAAGGTGTACGACCATCTGCCCCCAGTCGAAGACCCGCAAATTGAGGCCGCCAGCTCGCAGCTGGAGTTTCGAAACGCCCTGTTGCAAAACATCAAGCTGGATGATCTTTCTGAACGCAAGCGCCTGCTCTATGTCGCTTTGACCAGAGCCAGCGAGACTGTCCTCGTCTCCATGCATGCCAAAACAAACAAGGACGACCAGCTGAAGTTGGAGGCGCTGCATCCCCTGATCGCCGAGGCGCTGTTTCCCGATGGGGTGTTTCCGCGGGAAGACAGGCTGGTGGAGTACGGTGGCAGTCAGCCGCTGCAGTATCGCTGTCAGGTAGTCAGTAAGGAGATGCTAAGTGAGCCTGATGTGATGGGGCAGCAAGCCAAGGAAGCTGAGGTTGGGCTCATTCTTGAAGTCAGATCGGACGAACAGCCGGACCTCTTTTTGGTCAAGCAACAAGATGTCTTGGTCTCGTATACCTCTCTGTCTGCAGGGTCTGCCGCATCGATCCAATCCAACCCAGTCGCCCAGATAGCTGACGCAGACAAGGCGACAGACTTCGGCAGCGCCTTCCATCGTTTGGCGCAGTTGGCAGAGTTGACCTCCCCAAAACAGGCTATGGGCAAAATCGAGAGCATAGCCAAAACCAACGCAATAACTGATCGGGCCCGTCTGAGCAAGGCAGCAGAAAACTGGTTCAAATCCGAGGCATACCATGACACAAAAGCCTATCCTGTCCGTATTCCGGAAGCTGCCTTCAACGTGTCACTTGGCCCATTGGTTCTGGAAGGCCAGATCGACCTGCTCTGCCTGGGCGGGCAACAGGGGCAGGCTCTGGTTATCGACTATAAGACTGGCGGGCTGCCAACCGAAACCCCAGAAGAGCTCTACGACAAGCATCTTCTCCAAGCCCAATGCTACGCTTATGCCTTATTGAACAGCGGCTATACAAAAATTGACCTCAGTTTTGTCCGAGTTGAGCAGACGGGTCAGTCAGGCGAAATCCAGACAGTTAACTATTCCATGAGCACGGAAGATCTAGAATACTTGGAAAAAACGATACTAATCTTCCATTAATTGATGGCCTCACCGCCGACATATACGTGATAGCCGTTGGTCACGATATTGTTTATGCTTCCATCAAAGGAAGAAAGATAGACATCGTTGCTTAGGCTCCAGGTACTGTCGGATGAAAGCTTCATACTCACTGTTCCCGAGGTTCCGGAAAGGATGTTTCCTGTGAACACGGTGCCATCGGTCAGGTTAATGTTTAGGCTGGATGTGTCATCGACTACGATGTCCCCGCTAAGGACCTGAGAGGAGGCAGCAAAGTTGCAGCTTCCGCCATTGGATCCAGGTTGTCCCCAGCCCTGAGAGCCGTCGTTTCCGGTGACCGTCAACAGCCTCCCAACAGGATTGTTCAGCGTCGCCCTGCTCAGGTAGATGCTGGCATTAGCATTCGTGACGTGGAATACGTCTCCGTTTTTGGAGGTCAACTTGCCTCCGGTCATGCTGAAACTGGTGTTGCCTTTGGATCCATCAGCGGAAGCACCCTGATAAAGCAGCACAGTTTGCAAATCTTCAGAGGACATCCAATCAGTGGCCTTTCCCTCCACTCCAGCTAATGCCGAGCTTGTGGAGCTGTTGGACTGTTGCGTTTCGTAGCCGCTGATATCGCAGTTGTCCAAGACCACAGAGCCTTGGCCTTCAATGATCACTGCTTGCGACTTGCAGGCCAACAGTTTCGCATTGGCGACGCTGACAGCTGCATTGCTATACAATGCCGGTGACCCGATACCCGTGGTAGTGAAGGATCCTTGGGAGACCTCCAATACGCCGCCGCCTTGGTTGTTGCTGATCGCCGGGGAGGCATTGCCTCGTGTGGTCAGGTAGAGGTTGATGGCATGCATATTGCCTCCGCCAGCCACTGCGATACCGTTGGAGTTGTTGCCTTTGGTGGTGATGATGGCACCGGCAATCGTGGTCGAACTGCCTGCATTGTAGACAAACACCCCGCTGGCACCGGCAGCATCGGTGTTCACGTTGCCACCGGTCGCGGCCAACTCTCCACCGTTCCGAACCAAGATGCCGGCGTTCATGCCATAGGCCTCACTGTTGCCGATATTGCTGGTATTGCCGGTTTTATTCACCGTGAGGTTGTTCAAGGTGACCTTGGCCCCACCTTCCACCCGAAGCGCATTCTCATCGGCTTTGCTGGACGTGAAGACCTCGTCTGTGGTGGTCGTGTCAGTGTTGTGGGTGATTGCAGCAGTGCCGCTGGCTTCCGTCTCCGAGGCCACGCCGCCGATCAGCTCGATGGGTTTCGGTTCCTCGGAGGTGTTGCCCGATGAGTCCACCGCGGCAGTATCGGTGGTGTTTTCGCTGACAGTCGCATTACCTTCAACCGGCGTATTTGCTGCTGTGTCTACCCCCGCCTTACTACAGGAAGCCAAGAGAGTGACACCGAGCACACAGGCTACCAAAACCGATATGAAGACAGAGAGCTTCCTGGCCTTTCCCATGACAATCCACCCCACCTTTCAGACAGTCTGCATCCGATGTATCTCAATGAATAAATATCCAGAGATCATAGTATGTTCAAAAACGAAGTGAATGCAACTACTTTTCCACGAGCTTTTTTATGTAATCTTTCGGCTCAATCACTTTCACAGGCGAATCATCCCGTAAAAACTTTTCATCACGGCTGATAATGTAATTCGCCTCGACTTTCTTTGCGCAAACTACAACAAGCGCATCCTCAAAATCCTCGATAGGAATAGACATAGCGCTGATACAATCCTCGTGCGTAACCGAAACGATTTTATATGTCGCAAGCAGAAAACTCAAAACCTGCCTTGCTGATTTCAGATCACGCGCTTTACAGTAGAGGTAAAAGATGTCCGTGGCGGCGTTAGCGGTGAAATAACAATCAAATTCGCCGTTTTGCGCGCGCAAAAGGATTTCTTTTGCCTCTACATCAAAGGGCTGGCGCTCCTGTAAGGCGTCCATTATTACGTTGGTATCAAGTAAAACCGTCATTTCGTCAATCGCTCCATTCTCACATCGCCAAGGTCGATGTCATCTGGAAGTGTTCCGAAAAGGCTATCTACTGACGTGATTTTTTCAGGCAAGTTTTTCATATACCACGGCTCTTTATCATAGCGAATAATTTTTGCGGCAGGCTTTCCGTACTTCGTAATGATAACGTCCTCGGTATTGGCTAAATCCACATATTTGCCCACATTGACTTTCAAATCAGATAATGCTATCTGCATGAGTTCAACCCCTCTCATAATATAGTACATTTATTCTATAACATATCGGTGCTGTTTGGTCAATGAAATCGGTGCTGTTTAAAAAATATTTTCAAATTCTATTAAAAAGTCCTTGACATTTCGAATTTGGAGAAACTATATCATGAACAGCACCGATCAAACGGGAAACTAACTATACTGGTGGCCTGCTGTCCACTAATGCCCTTGCTGACCATTGCGCATTCTGGGATTGGAACTATTGCGTCTTGTCGTTATTCAACAGTTCTCAAATTTGCTGACACGTACACTTCCAGCGACAAGTTCATCAATCTTTTCTATAAAAAAGCCTCCGAGCAGCTTGAGGCAGATGTGTATACATATCTTGACTCAAGTCGAGAGTCGGTCCAACAGTATCTGCGTAATATCGACCAACAGCCAACTGGTGCTTTTAGCTATTACACTGCTACAGAGATCGGTATCAGCGTACCCGCAATACATGCTATCGGTGACCACCTGGAGATTGAATTCTCCTATAGCGAAATGAAGGAATTCAAAAAATAGCAGCCCGGGTTGGTTGGTGCGCAGACAATCAGCCAATACTTCCTTGGTTGAAAGCACTCCTGAACCAGTAGTACCACCATCCGGGAACCTCTCTGAGAGCAGACTTGAAGGCCGAGTCACCTTCTTTGCTGCCATCACAGGGGATAGTGAAGACATTCAGGCCGGAGGAGAGGTAGAGCATCTTAACCCGTGCCAAGTGGTAAAACGAGCTGACCACACCAATGCGCCGAAAACCCTGCTCCCGGATGATTGGCAAGGTGTCCTGAACGGTCAGCTCTGTGGACACGCCATTTTCATCCAATAGAATTGCCGAGTCTGGCACACCTTTAGAAATTGCGTAGCCCTTCATGGCTTGAGCCTCATTCACGCCCTCCACACCCGTGCCACCGGACATGATCAGCACAGGAGTGTAACCCTGCTGGTAGAGTTCAGCAGCGGTATCGACCCGACCCGCAAGTGCCGGGGAGAGGTTACCGTCAGGATAAACCTGGGCGCCTAAGACAACCACCGCGTCCACGGAAGTTCGGTAATCGGTGAGGCCGAAACAAAATATCTGCCCGACGGGGAAGGCCACCCCGCAAAGGATCAGGGCAAAAAGGGAGATAAAGAAGGTGGCGAGCCGGCGCGGTGGCAAGGCCTTGTAGCCGAAGAAAACCATGACCGCCAGGACAATGAAGGCCACGGCGATAAACAGGGAAAAGGGGACCGGAAATCCGGTTGCTATAGTTCCTTGGCGTGCCAGAATCCAGACAGTTATGGCATTTACCAGAGCAAAGAGGGCAAACACGGTAAAGATGCTGGCTCCGGTGATCCGCCATCCCAGCCTGCGCGGAACCTTGAAGCAAAAGATCAGCAAGGCCAACACAACCAGCACCTGCAGGATAAAAGACAGAGTCTGCGGAAGTCCGGATAAGTCTATCCACCAGACATTGGCGTTATAGGAGCCGCCATTAAAAAGATCAACGATACTGATGGCCGCATATATGCCGAGGAAAAATGCTAACCCACGCACAAAGGCCAATCCGATCCAGCCAATTCGGAAAGATCGAGCTCGCTTACTTGAATGTTTGGTAATAACCTCCATATATCCATTATAGCGGAGGTTGGAATTGTATTTACCAACCGAGAATTCCTATTGCGTATCGCCTCGCTTCGTGCTACTCTTTGCAGACACCGTTGCTGGTCACAGCTGATATTTGATGCTGGCTGTGATAATAGGGAATCAGGTGCAAATCCTGAGCACTCCTGGTGCCGTAAAGATGGAGTTTTTCCAAGTGCAGCATGCAACCACTGGGTTATCCCGGGAAGGTTTGGAAACGCTAAGATATCTGAGTCGGAAGACCTACCAGTAAAGCGAGACTGCTTGACAGCTGTTTCGTGGCGGTCGCAAAGCCTCACAGGGCATGAGGACTTTGTATGTGGTAGTGGCTCTTTATCGCATAGTTTACACAAAAAATGCGAAGCAACAAGAAGAGTACTTCCGGATTCAAAGACCTCGGTTCTGTGATCGGGGTCTTTTTTTGTGCTCACAAGACCATTGTTATGCGGCCGCTGCGTTGATTTGGAAAACTAGATTGGACGACAAGGTTTAAGGGAGGTAAAGTGCGGACCCTCATATCCGGTGGCTGTAAGAACGGAAAGACTAGATATGCGTTGAAATTGGCCCGTTCTATGGGAGCTGAAAATTTGCCCTACTATTACCTGGCTACGATGATCCCCACAGACCATGAAGATACCGAGCGCATCATCAGGCACCAGCAGGAGCAGGAGAGGATTGGTTTCCAGACCGTTGAAGCCGGTAAAAACATCCTCAAGGCGATCGAGGGCTGCGATAGAAATGGCAGCTTTGT
>JAIRUT010000111.1 GCA_031254255.1 Coriobacteriales bacterium | reverse complement strand
AGGAGACTCTGAGCGGCCTGCTTGAGGGACTTAGTGATGTCTGGGCGGTCAACTACAATTCGCCACAGCAGACAGTGGTGGCTGGTAGCAATACCGGCATGGATGTCTTCCTGGAAAAGGCTGCAGCAGCCAAGGTCAGGTCCAGCGAGCTCAATGTAGCCTGCGCCTTCCACAGTCCGCTGCTCAAGGACGCAGAGTCTGGCTTCAGGGCTGTTCTTGGAAATTATCAGTTCTCCAGTCCTAAACTGACCGTGATGTCCAATACGGACGCTAAGGTCTATCCCAATACCGATACCGCCATCAAGGAGCGTCTTGCCGAGCACCTCGTCAGTCCGGTGCGTTTTACGGATGAGGTGGAGAATATGCATCGTGATGGAGTGAGCGTTTTCATTGAAGCCGGGCCAGGACGCGTTTTGACAGCATTGGTCGCCGAGATATTGAAGGGTCAGGATATTGCCGTGATCCAAACGGAGCGCGCCGGTGTCAACGGTTTGACATATATACTTCAGGCCTTGGCAAAATATGTGGCAACTGGCAGAAAAATCAGGGCTACTGAATTATTCCGGAGCCGGGGTGCTGTCGCTTTGGATATCAATATATTAGAAGGGAATTTTAAGGCAGATTGTCACCCTTTGTTTTTTAACAGTTCAGCAACAAATGAACAGACGGTAAGTAAAGATTAAGAAAAAATTAATTTAAATGAATGTTTTCACCTAACAAAACACTCTTGAATTTCAAAAAAAAGAGACAATAAAAACATGTAATATGCGCAGCTCAGAGTCAAAATATTAAAGTTAATCGTGTATTTTCGAATGATGGAAGATGACAAAATGGGATAGAAAACAAAGTGAACTGAAAAGCATTGATTGGTTATTTGCATAAAGATGCGGTAATCACTGCTAATTATTGAAACTTCACCAAAAATCAATTACTATTGGGCAGGTAGACGTGGAAAGGACAAATAGCTATGAAAAAACGCAACGTTCGTCAAGATGCTATTCGTCAGCTAGTAAGGCAACGACATATTCGTACACAAAGGGATTTGGTTGAAGGTCTCGAAAAAAAAGGCTATTCTTGCACGCAAGCCACAATTTCGAGGGACATCAACGAGATGGGGCTCAAAAAACTTCCGGAAGGTGTTTATATCCTGCCAGAAGACTTGCTGCTCCAACGTCTCGTAGCCGATCTTGTAATAAGTGTCGAATTGGCCAATAATTTGGTCGTTGTTAAAACAGCTGCCGGTAGCGCACAAGGAGTTGCGGCTGCACTTGAAGCAGCCGGGGAACCTCAGGTTCTGGGTTCTGTCGCTGGAGATGATACGATATTGGTAGTCGCAGCGGATAACGAGCAAGCCTCAGAGTTCGAATCTGCTATCAACAAGCTGCGCCTCAGATAAGTCAGTAGCTCAGATAGCCCAGTTAGGAGTTTCAATGTCCAAACAGCCAAAAGATAAAGTAGTCCTGGCATATTCCGGAGGATTGGATACATCGGTCATGATCAAATGGCTGATTGAAGAACGGGATCTTGATGTTATTGCCCTCGTGGGTGACGTTGGGCAAAAACGTCAGGACTTGGACTTTATCCGACAAAAGGCGTTGGATATTGGAGCTATGGAATGTGTTGTCATTGATATGCGCGCGGAATTTGTCAACGAGTATCTGACCAAGGCACTAGCGGCAAATGCGCTCTATGAAAACAAGTATCCATTAGTGTCAGCCCTGTCTCGTCCAGTCATAGTCAAGTATCTGGTCGAGACTGCCAAGCAGTTTGATGCCCAGTATGTGGCTCATGGCTGCACCGGCAAGGGTAACGACCAAGTGCGTTTTGAGGTTGGCACGATAACCCTGAATCCGGAGCTGAAAATACTTGCCCCTGTCCGCGAGTGGGATCTTTTAACTCGGGATCAGGAAATGGAATGGGCGGCTGCTAGAGGCATACCTGTGCCGACAACAGCAGCCGATCCCTATTCGATCGATGATAATATCTGGGGCCGCGCTATTGAATGCGGCATCTTGGAGGATCCTTGGGCGGAGCCACCAGCGGATATCTATCAGCTTACGCAGGATCCGGACAAAGGCCCGGATGCACCTCAGTACTTGGTCGTGGGTTTTGAGAAGGGTATACCCTGTTCCCTGGATGGTCAGGAGATGAGTTTTCAGGAAATCATAGAGAATCTCAATGAGATTGGTGGCATGCATGGCTATGGCCGCATTGATGTGATCGAGAACCGTCTAGTCGGGCTGAAGTCTCGTGAAATCTACGAGACACCCGGAGCGCTGGCATTAATTGAGGCGCACAAGGCCCTCGAAGATCTGACTCTGGAGAGGGACTTGCTACACTCCAAGTTGTCCATCGAGCAGGAATGGGCTGTACAGGTTTACAATGGCCACTGGTTCAGTCCCCTGAAGCAGGCACTTGATGCCTTCCTGCTCTCGACCCAAAAGGCGGTAACAGGCGAGGTGCGCCTGAAGTTCTGGAAGGGTACCTGTCTGGTCGTTGGGCGACGCTCGGATGTCTCGCTTTACGACTTTGGTCTGGCCACCTATGGCGAAGAGGACAGCTTTGATCGCCAGGCATCCAAGGGTTTCATTGATATCTTTGGGCTTTCGGTGAAGACTTGGGCTATCCAGCAGCGGAAGTTGGCTCCAGGAAGTGGCGAAGACTGATCTGCAGGCCTGAGCATATAGCAGGCATAATGTTACCGTAGTTATCTGTTAGTATGTATGGGTGTATTCAGATAAAGCTAACAGTAAAGAACAATGTTTACTAATGACTAAAAAAGAAACCAGTAAAGAAACCAGTCTACAGAAGAATCTCTGGGGCGGTCGTTTTCAGGCCGTCCCAGATGCTAATGTTCAGGCTTTTGGAGCATCTCTCCCAGTCGACCAGCGGCTTTGGCGTGAAGACATCACTGGTTCCAAGGCCCATGCCCGGATGCTGGCTACTGTCGGAGTGATCACTGCTGCTGATGCTGAAGCTATCATCAACGGCTTGGAGAGCATTGCCCAGCGGATCGGAGCCGGGGATTTCGTTTTTGATATCCGCGATGAAGACATTCACATGAGCATCGAGCGGGCCCTGATCGAAGAGATCGGAGAGGCCGGCAAGCGCCTGCACACCGCTCGCAGCCGCAACGACCAAGTTGCCTTGGACACCCGCCTCTACATGAAGCGCCGGACCACGGAGCTCATGCAGCGGCTCATGGAGCTGCGACAAGTGCTTCTCGATGTTGCCAGTGCCCACAAGACAATCATAATGCCAGGCTACACTCACCTGCAGAAGGCCCAACCGCTGCTCTTTGCCCATCATCTATTGAGCTATTACTGGATGTTCAGCCGTGATTGGCAGCGCATGCTGGCGGCTCATTGGGCGGCCAACGTCTCGCCATTGGGAGCCTGCGCCCTGGCCGGCACCAGCTACCCATTGGACAGGCAGCAGACGGCGCGCGAGCTTGGCTTTGTTGATGCGGATGGGACAGCGTCGGTAATCCCTAATTCTATGGATGCGGTAAGTGACCGGGACTACTTGCTGGATGCTCTCTATACCTGTTCTACAACAATGATGCATCTTTCCCGGCTCAGCGAGGAGCTGGTCTTATGGTCCAGTGATGAGTTTGGCTTCATCACTTTGGATGATCGCTATGCCACTGGCTCATCGATCATGCCCCAGAAGAAAAATCCGGATTTTGCGGAGCTGATACGTGGCAAAACCGGGCGTGTCTATGGGGATTTGGTCGGTCTGCTGACTGTGCTCAAGGGTCTACCACTGGCCTATAACAAAGACCTCCAAGAGGACAAAGAAGGCGCCTTTGATGCCATGGACACTCTCGGCCTGTCCTTGCAGATCATGTCGGGGATGATCTCTACGTTGCAGGTCAACTCCCAGCGGATGGGTGCTGGTGCT
>JAIRUT010000154.1 GCA_031254255.1 Coriobacteriales bacterium | reverse complement strand
GGCGGCGAAGGCATCGGACGCGTGACCAAGCCCGGCCTGAAGGTGTCGATCGGCCAAGCCGCGATTAACCCCGTGCCCATGGAGATGATCACCTCCGCCATCCAGGAGACCTGCGCCATGCTCTCCTATACCAGAGGCATCATCGCCGTGATCTCCATCCCCGGTGGCGAGGAGGTAGCCAAACGCACCATGAACTCCCGCCTGGGGATAGTCGGCGGACTCTCAGTGCTGGGAACGACCGGGATAGTCGAGCCGATGAGTGAAAGGGCGATCATCGACACCATCAAGGCTGACATCGATGTCCAGATAGCATCTGTCCCAGAGCACTGTACTGACGATTCGAAACCCCTGCTCATCGCCCCCGGAAACTACGGCAAGGATTTTGCCGAGCGGGAGCTTGGCTTGGACATCAAAAACGCCGTGAAATGTTCTAATTTCATCGGTGAGACCTTGGATTACCTTTGCATCCGGGGCGTCCGTTCGATCAAACTGGTCGGACACGCCGGCAAGTTGATCAAACTGGCCGGTGGCATCATGAACACCCACTCCCACACAGCTGACTGCCGGATGGAGATCCTGGCAGCGCATGCCGCCCTGAACGGGGCCAGCCAGCAGACCATCGAGAAGATCATGGACTGCATAAACACCGTGGCGGCGATCGATGTCATCAAAGAGCTGGATAATGCCGCTGCGATCTGGGAGAGCCTCTCCCGCCGCATCGACTTCCATATCTCAGAGCGGACAAGAGGCGAGCTGGCAGTGGAGTATATCGTCTTCACCTTGGAGCACGGCATCCTGATTCATTCCAAAACCGCCCGAGTGGAGTCCGTGACCACGGCCTCAGCAAACCAAGACCCAGACCCTTGCGAAGGGTCTGGACAAAACAACACTGAACAAGACAACTATCAGAACGGAGCATCATGAAGGGTAAACTGTATGGCATCGGTACCGGTCCGGGTGATCCCGAGCTGCTGACCTTAAAGGCCATCCGCAAGATCCAGGACTCTGATGCGATCGCAGTGCCGGAGCCTCTCGACGGGGAACGCACGGCATTCAGGATCATCGAAGAGTATGCTGGTGACAAGCCACTGTTGGAATGCGCCTTTGCCATGGAGATGGACATGACCAAGCGTCGGGCGGCCCGCAAGATTGCCGCCGATAAGATCATCGCCCTCCTTGAGCAGGGAAAGACGGTGGCCTTCATCACTCTTGGTGATCCGATGACCTACTCCACTTACTCATATATCCAGCAGTATGTCGTCGATCAGGGTTTTCAGACCGAGGTTGTCCCCGGGATCACCTCCTTTGCCGGAGCGGCCGCTGAGCTGGGCGTCTCCCTCTGCGACGGCTCCGACACGCTGACCATCATCCCCGCCAGCCATGACGAGAATGTCGACGAGCTTCTGGCGCGCCCCGGCAACAAGGTGATCATGAAGTCCGGGAAGAAGCTGGAGGCCGTGTTGGACAAGCTGGAACAGGCCGGCCTCGGCCAACAGACCATGATCGCCAGCCGCGTCACCATGTCTGGCCAACAACTTTTCCGAAGCATCCAGGAATATCGGGATGTCCGTGCAGAAAGACCGGAAATCGGCTACTTCACAGTGGCGATAGTTAAGGAGGGAAAGCAATGATAAGTTTCGTAGGTGCCGGACCGGGCGACAAGGAGCTGATCACCGTCAAGGGCATGAACATCCTCGCCGAGGCGGACTGTATCATCTACGCCGGCTCACTGGTCAATCCGGCCTTGTTGGATTATGCCAAGGAGGGCTGTGCGATCCACAACAGCGCCACCATGACACTTGAGGAAGTGCTGGCCGTGATGGTGGAAAACGAGGAACGCGGCCTGCATACCGCCCGCCTGCATACTGGTGACCCCAGTCTTTACGGGGCGATCAAGGAGCAGTTTGACCAGCTTCAGCAGCTGGATATCAAGTGGGAAGTGATCCCCGGGGTCAGTTCGTTTTCTGGAGCTGCCGCCGCTCTGAATTCGGAATACACTCCCGCCGGCATCAGCCAGACCCTGATCATCACGCGCATGGAGGGCCGGACACCGGTGCCGGAGCGGGAAAAAATCGTCAATCTGGCCAAGAGCCAGTCCTCGATGTGCATCTTCCTCTCCAGCTCAATGCTGGAGGACCTCTCCGCGAAGCTGATCGAAGGCGGCTATTCTGCGGATACGCCGGCGGCCATCGTCTATAAGGTCACTTGGCCGGACGAGAAGATCTTCCGCACGACTCTCGCAGATCTGGCCAAGGTCGGTGCTGAGAACAAGATCAGCAAAACAGCTCTGATACTCGTCGGAGACTTCCTTGGGGACGACTACGAGCGTTCCTTCCTCTATCACCCGGAGTTTACGACCGAGTTCAGGCAGGGTAAAAGCTCGCATGCCTGAGGCGTCGGGCAGACATATCGGCCAAGAGTCCGGCCAAGAGTCCACGCAGGCAGCGCAGGAACTGCCGCGGGTTTCGTTCCCGCGGGTTTCGCAGGGGCTTCAGCAGGCATCGCTTTCGCAGGCTCCGCAGGTCTCGCCGGCCCAGACGCTAGGCCCGGAAGCCTTCCTGATGGCCTTCACCGAGAAGGGTGAGCAGTTGGCCCAGCGCATCGCCGGCCAGCTTTCCCAGACCGGGCAGTATGCCAGCGTCAGCGCATTGCGCGTGACCAAGCTCAAGGAATCCACGGCGGAGGTCTTCAAGACCGGAAACGTCCTGATCTTCGTCGGAGCGATGGGCATCGCGATTCGGGCGATCGCCCCCCTCGTGAAGAGCAAGACCACCGATCCGGCGGTAATCGTCATTGATGAGGCCGGTCAATTCGTGATCTCCGTGCTCTCTGGGCATCTGGGTGGGGCAAACCATTACAGCCGCGAGATCGCCGGGCTGATCCAAGCCACACCGGTCATCACCACTGCCACCGATGTCCAGGGGCTGTTCTCCGTCGATGACTTTGCCCGTCAAAATGGTTACGTAGTCTTGAACCCGAAGTCGATCAAGCTGGTTTCAGCGGCGTTACTGGAAGGGCGCCAAGTCGGTTTGAGCTCAGACTTCGAGGTCAAGGGTCAGTTGCCGGAACTGCTCAGGTTGAAAACTGAAGGCTACTGCGAAAAACCCGATACCGGGCTATCCAGCGACGGCAAGCTATCCAGTGACACCAAGCGATTCGACGATACCAAGCGATCCGAGGACGAGCAATCCGGGAGCGATTCCGGTCGGCTTGACCTGGGTATCCATATCGGCTTGAACCCAGAAAGCCGTCCCTTCAAGCAGACCCTGACCCTCATACCGAAGTGCTTCCATGTCGGCCTTGGCGCCCGCAAGGGCATTGACCCCGAGGCGCTGGAGCAGTTCTTCTTGCAGATCCTCTCCGAACTTGGCTTGCCGTGGCAGGCCGTGGCCTCGCTTTCCTCCGTAGATTTGAAGAAGGAAGAAGGGGCCATCTTGGCCTTGGCGAAGAAATATCGCATTCCTTTCATCACCTATCCAGCGACGGAGCTTGATCTGGTGGCTGCCGATTTCCAACAGTCAGAGTTCGTACAGTCTATTACCGGTACCGGTAATATTTGCGAGACATCTGCATATCTCTCTTCCGGTCGGGGAGAGATGGTACTTTCCAAAACGACCGGACAAGGCATGACCATAGCCGTGGCCCGCCAGCACTGGGAGCTTCGGTTTTGATGACAAATATTGGATACGAGGCGGGATACCCCGCAAGAAATACGGGAGGTAGAAGATGAAGTTATATGCTGTCGGCTTGGGTCCGGGGGATGAGGCCTATATGGTCCCGCAAGCCCGCAAAGTGATCAGCGAGAGCGAGGTCGTTGTCGGCTACACGGTCTACATGGATCTGGTCGCGGATCTCCTCGAAGGCAAGGAGCTGATCTCCACCGGCATGATGGGGGAGGTCGAGCGCTGCGAGGCTGCCATCCAAGAGGCCCTGAAGGGCAAACAGGTCTGTGTGATCTCCAGCGGGGATGCCGGCATTTACGGAATGGCACCGCTGCTCTATGAGGCCGCCGAGCAGTATCCGGAACTGGAGATCGAGGTGGTGCCGGGCATCACCGCAGCAGTCTCATCGGCAGCCATCCTCGGCTCGCCGCTCTCCAATGACTTTGTCACCATCTCCTTGAGCGACCTGATGACCCCTTGGGAGGTCATTGAGAAGAGGCTGGACGCTGTTTCCAGCGCCGATATCGTGACTTGTTTATACAATCCCCAGAGCAAGAAGCGCGTCGACTACCTGAAGCGGGCCTGTGAGATTGCCCTGCGCCATAAGTCTCCCGGCACACAGTGTGGATACGTCCGCAACGCCTTCCGGGAAAGCGATAGCCGGAGCCTTATATGCACCTTGGCCGAGCTGAAGGACACGGATGTGGACATGTTTACAACTGTAATCATCGGCAATGCGGACACCAGAGTGGTCAACGGCAAGTTGGTGACCGCCCGAGGTTACGAAGTATGAAGGTTCTGATTTTCGGCGGTACCACTGAAGGGCGTCAGCTCTTCGAGCGCTTCTGCCAGGCGGAGATTCCGGCCACCCTGTCCGTGGCCACGGAGTACGGCCGGCAGGTAGCCGAGACCAAGCTTGGTGCCGCATCTGCCCCTGTTGCCTTCGCCCCATCTGACCAGCAAATTCGCTGCGGGCGTTTGAGTGAGGCGGAGATGGTTGCGCTGCTTGAGGAAGGCGGCTATGACTACGTGGTCGATGCCACGCACCCTTATGCTGCCATCGTCTCGGAGTGCATCCGTGCTGCCGTTGCGCAGGTTGCAGGAGTCAAATATCTGCGTCTGCTGCGTCCGGAAGGTTCTTTTGGCAATTTCGCAGACGACTCCGAAGTCGCAGGAGAAGAGGGCGATCAGGCAGCTGCCACGAAGTCCCATATACATGTGGTACCAAATGTTACTGCTGCTGCCCAGTTGCTAAACCAGCTAAGTGGAAAGGCGTTGCTGACCACCGGCAGCAAGGAGCTACAACCATTCACGGCAGTCGACAATTTTGCCGAGCGCCTCTATCCGCGGGTATTGCCGATGCTCGATTCCCTTGAAAAGGCCTTAAGCCTCGGCTTCTTGCCGGCAAACATCATCTGCATGCAGGGTCCCTTTGATTTTGACCTGAACTGCGCAATGCTTAAGATGAGCAGGGCGAAGATTCTGGTCACCAAGGACTCCGGGGACTTGGGCGGCTTTGAGGAGAAGCTGCGAGCAGCCGAAACACAAGGCTGCGATGTCATTGTCATCAGCAGGCCGCTGGATGAAGAGGGCCTGAGTTTTGATCAGACACTGGAGTTTTTCGGTTTAGAGAAGCTGAAGCCCCAAGGTCAAAAGACACAAGGGCTCTTCGGCCTCGAGAAGCCAGAGCTCGTTGCCTCAAAGGAATCCAGCCCCAGCCCCTTCTTTCCCATCTATATTGATCTTGGCAGATCCAAGATACTTGTGGTCGGTGGGGGAAGCATTGCCGAGCGGCGGATCAAGGCCTTAGTCGGACGCGGTGCCAAGATCACCGTCGTCTCCTCATCGGTCAGCGAATCTGTTGCCAAGCTGGTGGAGAGCGGGGAGCTGGAGCTCATACAACGAAAATACCAGTCCGAGGATGCTTGCAACCTGAAGCCGGATCTAGTGATAGCGGCCACCAATGACCGTGAGACCAACCATCAGGTCATGCTGGATGCCACAGGGCTCAAAGCCCAGGTCTCGGTGGCCGACCGGCGCCAAGAGTGCAGTTTTTACTTCCCGGCAACCATGGAAGACGATCGCTACTTGGCTGCACTGGTTTCCAAGACCGCCGACCATAGCGCGGTGCGAAAAACTGCTGCAAAGATCAGGGAATTACTGGCCCAAGAAGGCCAGACAGATGATAAATCAAGCCAGCCATGAAGTTGGGGCTGGATAAAGAACTAGAAGTCCAAGGATTCGCAAAGGCGAGGAGTTGAGTTTGAGAATGGAAATCAGAAGCAGAAGACTACGCAGCAGCCAGTTGCTACGCAAAATGACCCGGGAGACACGGCTTTCCGCCGACTCCTTGATCTACCCCTTCTTCGTCCGTGAAGGCCAAGGGGTCATAGAAGAGCTGCCTTCACTTCCCGGACAGGTCAGGTACAGCCCGGACACACTGTCCAAGGGAGTCGAGGAGGCCTTGGAAAATGGTGTCAGCAACTTCATACTCTTCGGCCTGCCCGGGCCTGAGAAGAAAGATGCGATGGGGACTGGTGCTTGGATCGAGGATGGAGTGGTCCAGCAGGCCCTGCAAGAGCTCAGGCGTTCCTTTGGGGATCAGATCTATCTGCTCACCGATGTCTGTCTCTGCGAATACACTGACCACGGGCACTGCGGCCTGATCGAGGATGGCAAGGTGCAGAACGACAGCACGTTGCCCTTGATTGCCAAGACGGCCCTCTCCCATGCTCAGGCCGGTTGCGACATGGTTGCCCCCTCCGGCATGATGGACAGAACCGTCGCGGCCCTGCGTGAGGCCTTGGATGCGGGCGGATACCCAGACATCCCGATCATGAGCTACGCCGCCAAGTATGCCTCGGCCTACTACGGGCCCTTCCGTGATGCGGCCGGATCGACCCCGCAGTTTGGGGACCGCAAGACCTACCAGATGGACTACCACAATCAGAAAGAGGCCTTGAAACGCATCCAGCTGGATGTCAACGAAGGTGCGGATCTGCTGATCGTCAAGCCGGCCATCGCCTATCTGGACATCATCGCCAAGGCCGCCGAGCGCTTCGAGCTGCCGATTGCCGCCTACCAAGTCAGTGGCGAGTACGCAATCATCAAAGCCGCTGCCGCCGCTGGCCTGATTGATGAGAGAGCTGTGGTCAACGAGAGTGCAGTAGCCATCTACCGGGCGGGCGCGGAGATCCTGATCAGCTACTTTGCCAAGGAGCTGGCTCAAGCGATCCAGAAGGGTGATATCGGCTAAAAGGAATAGTATTCATGTATTAGACATGATATTGGATAAAATATAGGTAATTTCCAGGAAACCAAAAAACAGCAAGCAGCAAGTTGAAGAGTATTGAACCAAAGTTATATCCAAGAGTGAAAGCCAAAAATGAAAGCGAGGACAATCAATGAAAGGCATTCTGGTAGTCGCCCATGGCAGTCGTGCCACGGAGACAGAGGCAGTATTGGAGAAGGTCATGGAGATGGCCAAGGCCAAGCTTCCGGAGGAGACCATCGAGCTGGGCTTCATGGAGTTTTCCGAGCGTA
>JAIRUT010000123.1 GCA_031254255.1 Coriobacteriales bacterium | reverse complement strand
GAGACGATGAAGGCACCGTCACTTAAAGATGACCTCATTTTTGCCCCTTTCTGAACATGTTCAACATTCGCTGAGTCACGGTAAATCCACCAAAGACATTGATCGAGGCCAAGCCGATGCCAGCAATCGAGATTATCGAGATGGCCAGATTGATCGGATCAGTCAGGGGTAGATCCCTGTTCAACAGTTGCAGGCCGTTCAAACAGCCGACAACGATGATTCCGGAGATGGCATTGGTCACGCTCATCAATGGGGTATGCAGGGAATGGGATACATTGCCGATGACATAAAAGCCGATGACCACAGAAAGCATCAACACCATAAAGTGCCCGAGCAGGCTTTCCGGGGAAATAAAGAAGAGAACCATGAAAAGCGCCGCCAGAAGCCCGGCTCCGACATAGAGGACACGGCGATCCAGCCGCTTCTTTTCCTTCTTCTCAACCGGCGCCTGTGGAGACGT
Source organism: Coriobacteriales bacterium (assembly GCA_031254255.1). Lineage (GTDB taxonomy): Bacteria > Actinomycetota > Coriobacteriia > Coriobacteriales > UBA8131 > WRFC01. Next base: position 9,590 of record JAIRUT010000123.1, on the reverse strand, counting down.
AGCTGCTGCAGCTGCCGGAGCGGCTGAAACAGAGATCTCCGGAGGCGGCCAAGTCACCTGATGTTCGCGACTGACCAGCATGCCCCGCTGCACGACGTCCTCAGTGTCCAAGGTCAGTTGACCGTCCTTGGCCGGAGTCACGAGCTTCAGCAGGTTCAGGATGTTAGTGGCAAACATCTGGGAGGCCTGGGTGGGAAGACGTCCCGGCAGATCGGTATAGCCGATGATCTTCACACCATTGTCGGTGACCACCACCTGATCGGCCACCGAACCAGCGACATTGCCACCACTGGAGGCAGCCATGTCGACAATCACCGATCCAGGCTTCATGGAAGCCACCATCTCCTCGGTCAGAAGACGAGGAGCGGCTCGCCCGGGAATCTGGGCAGTGGTGATGATTATATCCATCTCCTTGCATTGTTCGGTATACATCCGCGCGGCGGCGGCGGCATAGTCCTCTGTGGCCTCCTTGGCGTAGCCATCTGAGCTTAGCTGTTGGTCGGCTGAGGCCACGGCCACGAACTCTGCGCCCATCGATTCCACCTGTTCGGCTGTCTCGGCACGGATATCCGTAGCCCGAACAATGGCTCCGAGGGAGCGGGCCGTACCGATGGCAGCCAAGCCGGCCACTCCGGTACCAGATACAAAGACCTTGGCGGGAGGCACCTTGCCTGCAGCCGTCACCTGACCGGTAAAGAAGGACCCGAAGAGGTTCGAGGCCTCAATAACCGCCCGATAACCGCCGATGTTGGCCATCGAAGAGATGACATCCAGAGATTGGGCGCGGGAGATGCGGGGCACCGCATCCATGGCCAGGGCATCGATGCCTTTGTCAGCCAGTTTCTGAAGCAGTTGCGGCGCGCGCGGAGCATCAAGCATGGAGATGAGCGTTGCCCCTTCATGCAGCATATCAATCTCTTCATCGCTTGGTGCGTTGATCTTGGTGACTATATCGGAATCCCAGACGGTTTCTCGATCGGCTATTTCAGCCCCAGCCGAGATGTAGTCCTTGTCGGGAAATGAGGACGAGGAACCGGCGCCGGCTTCCACACAGACCGTATAACCCAATTTGATCAACTGGGTTACCGTTTTCGGTGTCCCAGCGACTCGGGCCTCACCTTTTTTTGTTTCATGAGGAATACCAATTCTCATTGATACTCTCCTATCTATACCTATACGTGTATTGTTCGCGTTGTTTATTGTTCGAGCTCGAAGCAAACTCCACGCTCTTTGAACATGTCTTTGGCCAACGGCGTGATGATGCTGCCCTTGGGATAAATAACCTTGCTGCCTGCAGGCACCTGTCTCGCTTTTTCTTCCGTGATGAGCTGTTTTTTAGAGCTTGCTTCTGCAGAGCTGCCAGCTGTATCCGAGCTGCCTGTCGCAACTACGTTGCCCACTGTCGGGCAGCAACAGGGGCTCTCCCCCACTGTCTGGGGTGCCTCGGATGCAGCTACTTCGGTCATGCAGGCTTTCACTTGGCCAATAGCCTCTTCGATCTTATAAGCTTCCTCCTGACGAATTCTCTCCAAGAGTCGGCGGATGACCTCTTCGGTCAGCCTCTCAATGTCCATATCTGTTCTCCTAACCTGCCGATTTCAATTCCGTTTGATTGAACCGAACATACCTGGACTGAATCCTGCGGCATTGGCCTCGTCATAATCGATATGCATGAAATTGCTTGCAGTCTCTAAGACACGCACCTTGACATCCCGAAAGGTCAGTGGGCGCGGGGAATCCAAAGCGAAGTCCACGCGGTCACCATCCTTCAGGCCCAAGGCTTGAGCAGCCTCCGGACGCATGTGAATGTGGCGTTCCGCAACGATCAGGCCGCCACGCGTCGCCACTGCAATATCTCCGTTCTCGATCCTGATACTTGGTGTGTCGGCAAGATTACCGCTGTCCCGAAAAGGTGGGTTGACGCCCAGCAGACGGGCATCAGTCATGGATACCTCTATCTGTGTCCGCTCACGCTCCGGCCCAATGACGACGACATTGTCCAGACGTCCAGCTGGCCCGACCACGGACATTCGTTGCTTGCCGACAAACTGGCCGGGTTGAGAGAGGTCCTTTATCCAAGTCAGTGCATAGTCATCACCAAACAGTGCCTTGGCATCGTCAACGCATAAATGCACATGGCGACCGGAGGCTTCCACCTGAAACCAGCCTTCAGCGGCCAGACCGGTGCGTAGACGGTCCAGTACCAGATCGGTCAGCGTTTCGGTTAATACATCTATTTGATTACTCATGACTGCACCTCGTATTGACCGGAAACCGCCCGCAGGCAGAGGATGTAAAGAATGGAGGAGAGGCGGTTGTAGGCTTCCATCAGATCCGGCCTCGACACTGTACCGTCTGCTTCTTTGAAAGCCTCATAAAATGTCAACTCGCAACGCCGCGACAGGGCCCGGAGGCCATTCAGCAAAACAGTCAGTTCGCCATCACGATAAGAGATGTCAAACAGATGTCCTCTGCTGAAATACTGCTGGGGGTGATGGGAGATTTCTCGAACCTTGCAATAGTCCAATCCGATGACCTCGGCGACCTCAAAAGGTTCGTCTCGTACCTCCGCACGCGAGATCTTCCCGATAAAACGGTAGACATCTTCCAGATCTTCAACCAACTGCTGACTCAGCCCGGCAGCTCGCATCTGAACTTTCAACAGCTCTGCTATGAGCAGGTCGATCTCTCCACGCAGACGGATACGGGCATTGTCTTTGGCCACCAGAGTCATGGCATTCAGCTGGGTCATATGGTCAGGCTTTCCAGTCCTGTCCGTTCCAGCTCCGTCTTTGCCGGATTCACTCTTGCCAGCACAAGGCTTTCCAGCTTCGGGCCTTTTGCCCTTGCCGGATTCGCCCCTGATGTTTTTGATCCAGCCTCCGTCTACCTTTCCATTCTGCTTCAGTTTCAATTTGAAATCGATGGCAATGGCTTGGGCTGATGGCGTCAGCATACAGTCTTCAGAGAGAAAGAGCTCCCCACCAACAATGCCATCGCCGGTTTTGATAATTTGTTTCATATCAGATTCTGTAATCAGCTTCATCGATTCACCTTTTTGTCTTTTTTGTGACCCAAGAAGCAAGCCCATCAGAGCCTGCGACTTGAATCACATCAAATGAAGAGGTCCGCATCGTCCATTAGTTCTTGGGCAGAATCTTTTCGACGTCAGCATGCGGACGCGGAATGACATGTATCGAGATCAGCTCGCCGACACGATCGGCTGCCGCAGCACCAGCATCAGTTGCGGCTTTCACGGCCCCTACATCACCGCGAACCATCACGGTCACCAGACCGCCGCCAACATGTTCCTTGCCGATCAAAGTGACATTTGCCGCCTTGACCATGGCATCTGCAGCTTCCACTGCTCCAACCAATCCCTTGGTCTCGATCATTCCCAATGCAACCAAACCTTCCATTTTCTTACCTCCTGAATTGAATTGTTTTCCTTACCTGTACTGATTGTCAGTGCAGGCTAAATAATCTTTTGGTCCTTGAGTTTTGCATAGATCAGGTCAACCAATGAGGTGATCTGATCTTCTTCGTCGACGCTGAAAACCGAGCTTGTGACTGTCTGCGAAACAGCACTTTCCCTGCATGGGTGCTCAGAGCTTGGGCTCAGCTTCTGGTATGCCTGAGCTCCCTGGCCGCCAGCCTTGGTCGCCATGGACACAGACTGGCGAATGTCGGCCAGCTCCTGGGTGCCATAGGCGATACGCCGGAAGTTGAGGAGATTTTGCGGTGTGATGTTGTCTGACGTGGAGCTGCCACCAACTGCACCGCAGCCCAGTGTAAGGGCGGGTGCGAGCATGGTTGTCGCACCGATGCCGCCGAGCGCTCCGGGTGTGTTGATCAGCAGGCGGCTGACTGGCTTCTCCAATGCAAACTCGCGAATCAGATCCGCATTGTTGGAGTGCATGATCATGGTGTGTCCAGCACCTTCGTTGTTCAGTATTTTGATGGCCAAGGCGCAGGCTTCCTGCCAGTCATTGACCACAAAAAAGGCCAATACCGGACAGAGTTTCTCGCGCGAGAAGGGTATCTTTTTGCCGACTTGGGTTTCCCGGCCGATCAGCAGTTTTGTCTCCTGAGGCACTATCACCCCAGCGATCTCAGCTACCTGAACCGCCGTTTTCCCGACAACCGCCTGATTTGGGGTCATATTCGCCGTCATCAGGATGGCATCGACTTTTTGCTTCTCCTCTTCACTGAGCAGGTAGCAGCCCTGCTTCTGCAGTTCAGCGAGGACAGGGGCCTCGGTCTCCCGCTCGACAATGATTGACTGCTCGGAAGCGCAGATCACGCCATTGTCAAAGGTCTTGGAGTCGATGATGCGTTTTACGGCAAGTGGGACGTCGGCGCTCTTCTCGATATAGGCAGGCCCATTACCCGGACCGACGCCGATGGCCGGATTGCCGGAGGAATAGGCTGCCCTGACCATTGCCTCACCACCGGTTGCCAGAATCAGGCAGGTCTGCCTGTTGCAGAGCAGCTCGTCTGTACCCTCTTTTGTGGCTTGCTTCAAAACGCTGATGCATCCGGCTGGCAGACCGGCAGCCTCAGCCGCCCGCCTGACAACCTCCACGGTCTCGATGATGCAGTTCTTCGCGCCAGGATGCGGCGAAAAGATAATCGCGTTACCGGCTTTGATGGCAACCAATGCCTTGTAGATAACCGTCGACGTCGGATTTGTAGAGGGAATCAATCCGGCAATAACGCCAACCGGCACAGCCACTTCGAAGAGCCTATGCTCTTCATCATGATTGACGATTCCGACAGTTTTCATGTCCTTGATGTAGTCATAGACGACCTGTGCAGCAAAATAGTTCTTGATGGCCTTGTCCGGCGCCTTGCCGTATCCGGTCTCCTCGTTGGCCATCTTTCCCAACCGCTCAGCATTTGCCAATGCAGCGTCCTTGATGGCCAGGCAGATGGTATCCACCTCTGTCTGACTCATCTTGGCGAGCTTGGCCTGAGCCGCAGTTGCTTGGCGCAGAAGATCTCGGGTCTCCTGAACTGACAACAAGTCCTTGTCAATCAGCTTGGTCATTCATCATCCTCCTTTCTTTTCATGCTTGTCTTCATGTTCATACCTCTATTGGATTATTTGCTACGTATATGCAGGCTGATGCAAATGCATCACAGGCAGCCCGACAAGCAGACTGAGTCCCGGCCATGATGGCACCGGATATATTGGTGGTGTTCAGCGGCGGGTTATAAAATTCCACGATGCGGACATCGGCTGCCTTCAGAGCAGCATCCACTGCATAAAACATCTCAACCGGAGGTGCCATGCAGTAGGCCAGCGCTGTGCCGACTTGGACATTGCACATTTCGGCAAAATAGCTTCCGCAGGCCGAGATGGTATGTGCCATGTAGATCGACTCACCTGCTTCGTCGGCATTGATGTAGAACGCTCCGTTGGCAACATGGTCAACAGCAGCTTCCAAACCTGCTTGTACCTCGGCCGGGTTCGACCCAGCCAAGATGGCGATAGCCTCGCCGGAGAGCTTGGCATAGGGGTCATCCAGGGCGGAGAATGTACTCTCGCAGTAAACGACCTTGACGTCGGCCTTCTTGGTTGCCTCATCTGCGGCAACGAAAGTAATGTCATCCACAGAGGCCGTGAACAAGGCCAGGCTCCTCTGTCCTTCCGTCAAATTCATCCTTTTGGCAAGCCCTGCGTCCACGCTGGGGATAATCTTCTGGCAGACAAGCTTTGCACGGATGATATCTCCTTGCATTTTTACCGTCCCCCTTAAACAAGTTTCAAATCGACGCCGGACATCTTGTGTTGAAGCATTGATTGCGCTAGTTCTGCAATCTGGGCACCGGCTTCCACCGGTGGGGTACCCTTGGCATGAATGTTGGAGATCACGGTACGTCGGGACTCCTCCATGCCGATCGTCGGCCTGTAGGCCAGGTAGGCACCCATTGATGTCTGGGAGTTCAGACCGGGGCGCTCGCCGGTGAGCATGATTACTACCTCAGCATCGGTCAGCTCGCCGATCTCCTCAGAGACAGCAACACGCCCGTTGTTGACGAAGAAGATCGGATCGGCAACACTGATGCCAAAGGCCTGAAGACCCTGCTTCAAAGCAGGCAGAAAGTCCTTGGCATTTTTTTCAATGGCCTTGGAGGAAAGTCCGTCGGAGAAGACGATCTGCACTTGCTTGCCGGTCTGGGCATTCTTCTTGACGATCTCCACTGACTCGTCGGTCAGACGTTTACCAGTCGGCGGCTTTTTCAGATACTCAGCCTTGTCAGCCGAACGGCTTTGCAACGGAATGAACCCCAACGAACTGATGACCTGCTCGCCCACATTGGACCAAACTGTTCCCTGAGCTGCGGCATGATCTGCCTTGGCGCGCACGTAGGCCTTGGTCAAGGGCCGTGGACCGGCACGCCAGATTCCAAGGCGCCCGGATGTGAACTGCTTCATCCTCCGATAGCCCTCTTCGTCGTGGGCGTTGGGAACCCAGAATGTATCCTCCATGGTTATCAGCGTGGCATCCGGAACCTCCTCGACCGTCTCGGTGCTCGGCAGATTCGAGGCAGCGGTAACTGGAATAGGATTCGGTGACTGTCCAGCCTGACCGGCCTGACCAGCCAGACCAGGCGCAGTGCCCGCGCTGCTACCGCCATTCTTGACAACCTCCTCGCGAATCACATCCGACACGAGCGTGCGGATGGAGTCCCGTAATGCATCTTCATTGAACATGGTTTCTCATCTCCTTCACATTTATTGCAGGAATATCGAGGCGTCGCCGAAGCGCTCGGTGGGCATCAACTTGTCGTCTAAGATCTCCATCTTCTGCAGCCACTTCTCAAAGGCCGGATGTCGGCGCAGTCCGGTCAGTTCCAGCACCGTCTGGTAGTCATGGTTGCCGAGCAGCTGGTAGTTGAGCATCACATCGTCGCCCATCGGCGAGGTCACGTAATAGGGCATCTTGGCCAAGCCGACGAGCATGGCCAAGGTCTCGGAATCGTTTTGGCTGGCTGGCATGTGATTCGTGTAGCAGACGTCGACGCCCATCGGAATCAGATGCATCTTGCCCATGAAGAGCTCTTCCAAGCCGCCGCGCAGCTGCTGGACGGAGTCGTATATGTATTCGGGGCCGATGAAACCGACGACGGACATCATCGTGAAAGGATCGTAGCGTTTGGCGAGGCCATAGGTCCGAGCTTCAAGGGTCAGCTCATCCACACCCATGTGGGCATTGGCGGAAAGCTCCGAACCTTCGCCGGTCTCGAAATACATCGGATTCTTGGCACCAGATACGCAGAGTTCCTTTCCCAAGGCATAGGCCTCATCGAGGATGTCGATACTGATGCCAAAGGACTCATTGGCCTTCTGGGTGCCAGCTAAGGATTGGAAGATCATGTCGGTCGGAGCACCCTTCTTCATCGCTGCGACCTGTGTGGTAATGTGCGAGAGCACGCAGTTCTGGGTCGGAATCTCCCACTTCATGCGCAGCTCATAGAGCTTGTTTTGGAGATATGTGGTGGATTCCACGGTATCCTGCACAGGGTTCACGCCGATCATCGCGTCGCCAATGCCATAGCACAATGCCTCGTAGGCCTCGGCAAAGATGGCATCGATGTCATCTGTGGAATGGTTCGGCAAAGCCCGGCACATGGCCACATTGTGCAGACCAAGTTCAGTGACGCAACGGGTAGTGAAGTCCAGTTTGCTGGCCGCATAGACCAGATCCATGTTGGACATGACCTTTGTCACAGCTGCGATCATCTCGCTGGTCAGACCGGCACAAACGCGCTTGATAACTGGGCCGGTGGAGCTATATTCCATCAGGAAGTTACGCAGTTCACCAACTGTCCAGTTCTGGATCTCGCGATAGACCGTCTCGTTCACCTGGTCTTGGATAACACGGGTCACATCATCGATCTCATAGGGAACTGCCGGATGGTTGCGGATATCTGAGAGTGGTGTCTCTGAGAGGATGATCTTTGCCGCTGCCCGCTCCTCCCGGCTTAGGGCCGCCAACCCGGCAAGCTCATCCCCGGATTTTTGTTCACTGGCTTTCGCCTGGACCTCATTCAGGTCCTTGAACTGGTACGTTGTTCCGAACATTACCGTCTTAAGCTTCATAATCAACTCCTTCGTAGGTCACTTGAAGATCAGTGTCTTAACAATCACCGGCAGGACCATCCCGCCAGCGATAGGGTTACCAATATCGATGTAATCTCCTTCCCCAGCTTCCACGCTGTCGATGCAGACCACGCAATTTTTCCAACCATCCAACGCCAAAAGGCGCTTCAGGGTCTGCCCGAGCGCCTTGGCCATGTCTTCTTCCACCAAGATGATCAGGCTCTGACCCGCCTGCAGAATATTGACCATGGCCTTTATAAGATGTCGGGCAATGAGCTCGACAGTTGAGAAATCTGGAGAACTGATGCCTTTGAAAGCCAGGGCCAGCTGGGGTAACTCCCCCTCCAGCTCAAACCACTTGATTCGCTTGGCGATTTCATCGGCAAATATTGAATCAGCAGGATCGACGGAATCCGGAATCCTGATCACCGGCACATTCTTCAGCGGCAGCGCTTCGCGATCAAAGGTCACTGTGGTGCCGCTGATGTTGGCGGTATGCGAACCAGCCCCGACAACTGTTGCCCTGATGGTCTCCTCCGGCTCGGCCACGACGATCGTGGTGCTGTTGGCAAATACGCTCGAATTACGCAATTCCTCTGCGAGGATGACCCCCATATCCTGATAGCGGAAGACATCCTCATCACAGATGCTTTGACGGTAGTAAATGTCTGCTACCCCGCCTGAGAACATGATGAAATCAGGCTGCGTGGCCAATGGCATGTCTTTGATGGTCAGCATCATTTCGAAATAGGCGTCACGTGGGCAAAGGCCAACAGAGGCCGCCAGTTGGTTGACCATGATCCGGGCCAGCTTCCTCAGCTCACAAGCATTCGCCTTGGTGCCGAGTGTAATTCCCAACCGTTCCTGCTCGATGATCTTTGCGATCTTCTCGTTGATGTAGATAACGGTGTTGTCACGATCCAGCTTGACCTGACGACCACCGATATCCAGACAGCCAGCACCAATGGCATCGCCACGGTCAAAGACCGCAATATTTGAGGTGCCTCCACCAATATCTATATTGGCGACTACCGCCTTATGGTCTTTGGAATACCTATCAGCCCCGGCGCCTTTGCCGGCGATGATGCTTTCCAGCTCCGGCCCAGCTGTTGCCACTACAAAATCGCCAGCATAACTGCTGAGTTTGGCCGCCGCTTCCCGGGCATTGGCACGACGGGCGGTCTCGCCCGTGATGATCACCGCACCGATGTCGATGTCTGTTTTCTCGATGCCAGCGTGGCGGTATTCACGATCGATGATCTGCAGGACAGAATCCATGTCAATCCGGTCATCAGCGGTCAGGGGTGTGAAGTAGATCTCACTACGATAGATGATCGTCTTGCCAACGATGGCGATGCGGGCGATATTGAAGGCCGATGCCAAATTCTTGAGCATGATCTTCGTGAACACCAACTGGGTCGTTGATGTCCCGATGTCGATCCCGACACTTAAAATCTCCTGTTTACTAAAGTTATCCATT
>JAIRUT010000066.1 GCA_031254255.1 Coriobacteriales bacterium | reverse complement strand
TGAGATGGACATTGGCCGGGCTCAGATCGGAATCATCTACATCGATGAGATCGACAAGGTGGCGCGCAAGGCTGAAAACCTCTCGATCACCCGTGATGTCTCCGGTGAAGGTGTCCAGCAAGCCCTGCTGAAGATCATTGAGGGCACGGAGGCTTCTGTGCCTCCTCAAGGTGGACGCAAACACCCGCAGCAGGAGTTGCTGAAGATCGATACGACTAACATCCTCTTCATTCTCGGAGGTGCTTTTGTCGGCTTGGACAAGATCATCTCCGAGCGCATCGGTAAAAAAGGGATCGGTTTTGCCGCCGAGATCGGAAAGGATCAACTCAAGGAGGCCTCAGAGCTGCTGACCAAGGTCTTGCCGGAGGATCTCCACACCTACGGAATGATTCCGGAGTTCATCGGTCGCGTCCCGGTTATCTGCAATGTCGAGGAGCTGAATGAGGAGCAGCTGGTGCAGATCCTCACCGAGCCCCGCAATGCGCTGGTCAAGCAGTACAAGCGGATGTTTGGTTTCGAAGACGTCAGGCTGACTTTTACAGACGAGGCTCTAACGGCCATCGCCGCTGAGGCTGTGAAGCGTGGTACGGGTGCACGCGGGCTGCGTTCTATATGCGAGCATATTCTGTTGGATACGATGTATGACCTGCCCAGCAACGACAACATCAGCGAGATTGTGGTGACTGCCGAGTCGGTCACAGGCGAATCGATGCCGACTGTCGTGCTTCGGGGCAGCAAGAAGAAGGCCTCATAAAAAAAAGGAAGTGACCGGGGCGCATCATGAAGGACCGAACAATTCAGGCAACCGAAACAGCTGTTCTGGATGAAGCAGCGATTGGCAGGCATTATCGGATTGAGGACTGTACGACCGATGGACGAACGCGCCAGAAGCTGGAGTGTCTGGGTGTCGTTACCGGCGGCCAGATCGAGGTCATCTCGAATACCAGCGCCGGCTTGATCGTTAATGTACGCAATTCCCGCTTGGCCTTGAGCCACGAGTTGGCACGTCAGTTGCAGGTTGAGGAGAGCTGATAGGTGACAATTGCCCTGATTGGCAATCCAAATTCAGGAAAGACCACTCTTTTTAACGAACTGACTGGGGCAAATCAACATGTAGGCAACTGGCCAGGCGTGACTGTTGAGCAGAAGTCCGGTCACATCCGCCCTCGCTACGGCGAGGGCGAAATCATTGACCTACCAGGGATCTATTCCCTTTCTCCCTTCAGCTTGGAAGAAGTGGTCTCTCGGGACTACCTGATCAAGGAGAAGCCGGATGTGGTCATCAATATCGTTGATGCCACGAATTTGGAGCGCAATCTCTATCTGACCATCCAGTTGATCGAGCTGAACGCGCCGATCGTGGTGGCTCTGAACATGATGGATGAGGTCACGAAAACTGGCTACCGGATCAATGTTGAATCGCTCTCCCGGGATCTTGGGGTTCCGGTCGTGCCTATCTCGGCAGCCAAGGTGCAGGGTATCAAGGAGTTGGTCGCTGCGCTCCCAGAGGCCCACATTTCCATACGCCACATGCTTCCAAATAGCCATCTGGAACATCTGATTGCTCTGGTTGAGGTCTTGCTGCGCAACCATCTGGAGCAGAAAATCAAGATCAGCGACTATGAGGTATCAAGGTATCCCCTGCATTGGACAGCAATCAAAGTCCTGGAAAATGATGAGCTGGTTTTGCATGACTTGAATCTGGACGACATAACCAAGCAGGCCATTGAGGCTTTGATGGCGGATTTTGAGGCCAAGCATGGTCTGATCTGCTCGGCCTTCGCTAATGCCCGTTACGAGCTGATTCATCAGATGATCTACAAGAGGCTGACACGCTGGTCTGAGGATGGCAGCCATTATCACTACGTCAAACATGCCCCCGAGGGTTATCATCTGCATACTGAATGCGAGGAGTCCGAACTGCTCTCACCGCCTTACCCGGCTGAACGGATGAGCGGTAGCGGTGATGATGATGACGTGGGCATCGATTGGCATGGGAGCAAGGGCACCCTCCATAATGATTGGCCACCGGAAAGCCTCTTTATCGCCAAGGATCAGGACAGCTGTGGCTGTCCGCAGCAGGATCCCTGTGATCTCGTGGGGTTGGAAGATAGCAGCTTGCAAAAACGTCGAAATAGCCGGCAATGTAGGGCTGGCAAGGAGCCCAGCAGTTCCAGGGGATTCAGCCAGTTGGATAAATCAGACAGATTGGACAAGATCTTCACCCATCGCATATGGGCGATACCGATCTTCCTGCTGATGATCTTTGCGATCTTTCATATCACCTTTTCCAGCTCATTTCTGGGCATTCCTGGAGTACCCAGCCCTGGAGTCTGGCTGCAGAAGCTGGTGTCCAGCGGCATCGATGGCCTGAGTGGGCTGTTGGCTTCGCTGTTCAGCGAAGGCAGCTGGGCGAAGAGCCTGGTCATCGATGGTGTGATCGGTGGCATCGGGGCTGTACTTTCCTTCGTTCCCCAGATCATGCTGCTATTTCTCTTCTTGACGCTTTTGGAAGACTGTGGATATATGTCCCGGGCAGCCTTCATCATGGATCGTTTCCTGCGCCGTTTTGGGCTTTCCGGGAAGAGCTTCCTGCCGATGCTGATGGGTTTTGGCTGCACGGTTCCAGCGGTCATGGCCACCCGGACGATGGAAAATGAGAACGAACGTCGCCTGACCCTGATGCTGGTGCCCTTTATGGCCTGTGGGGCACGCACGCCGATTTTCCTGGTCTTGGCCGGTGCCTTCTTCCCAGCCTACGCTGATATCCTGGTTTTTGCGCTCTACCTCCTTGGCATCCTTGTTGCCATTCTCTCTGGCATTCTTTTGCGCAAGCTGATTTTCAAAGGCGCGAGCCTGCCGTTCATGATCGAATTGCCACGCTATCGTCTGCCTCGCCTGCGTTCGGTGCTGATGTCGCTTTGGGACAAGCTCAAGGGCTTTTTGGTTCGTGCCGGAACGATAATCTTTGTGATGTGCGTGGTCATCTGGGTGCTCTCCAGTTTCGGGATTGCGGACGGGCGCTTTCAGATGGTCGATATCGACCAGTCGCTGCTGGCCGCTCTAGGCAATTTGATTGCGCCGCTCTTCACACCCCTGGGCTTTGGGACCTGGTTTGCCGCGGTTGCCTTGCTCACGGGTTTTGTGACCAAGGAGAGTGTCGTTTCTACCTTGGGAACATTGTCCGGTATCGGTGTAGGTGATTCAGGGGCGGTTGGTGGTGCTGGTGGTACCGGCGGCTTGACTGCCTCTGCATTGCAGGGTCTGGGCTTCGTGAGTCCGGTAGCAGCTCTCAGCTTCATGGTCTTTTGCCTGCTCTACGTGCCTTGCGTGGCCACTGTGGCAACTTTGAAAAAGGAGTTCGGTTCTTGGAAATGGACGCTTGCTCAGGTTGGTTACAGTGTTTCCGTGGCCTATGTCCTCGGCTTGCTGGTATACCAGATAGGCAGTCTGTTCGTTGCCTGATATCGGAGAAATAATCGCCATTCTGGTTCTTCTGGCGGCCGTCGGACTGGGAGTCTTTCTTCTGGTGCGCAGGATTCGGGGAAAGGGCAGTGTCGGTTGTGGCTGCGACAAAGGTAGTTGCAATGGTTGCGCCTATATGTCCGGTTGCGATCTTGCTGATGATAGCAGTGGTTCTGGCGGTGCCGGTTGTGGGGAGCGCGGGGAGCGTGGCGGTGAGCGTGAGGGGCGCGAGGGGCGTGGCGGTGAGTGTGAGGGGCGCGAGGGGCGCGATGAGCACTGACCAGCGCACCCTTGCTCTGACAGTGGCTTATGTCGGCACTGATTTTCACGGTTTCGCCCGTCAGGACTCCGATGTCTTGACCGTTCAAGGTGTTTTGGAAGAGGCTTTGTCCATTCTTTTTGCCCAAGCGGTGGAAACCGTCGGTGCTGGTCGTACGGATGCCGGGGTTCACGCTCTCGGTCAGGTCGTGTCATTTTCCCTGCCGGAAGGAGCCCTTGATGGTCGTGAGCTCTCCGGCATCAAGAGGTCGTTGAATGCCCTGACTCCGGACTCTATTGTGATTTGTGACGTTCAAGAGAAGCCCATGGGTTTCTCGGCGCGCTTTTCCGCTTTGGAGCGGGAGTATCGCTATCGAATTGTCGACCTCTCCACACCTCCGCTCTTTATTGCACCTTATGCTTGGTGGCTGGCGGGCAAAGGCTATCTGGATCTCAACTTGCTACGTGCCGGTGCTCAGCATCTGGTAGGGGAGCATGATTTCCGGAGCTTTTGCGTAGCTGCTTCGGCACTCGACAAGAACACCGTGCGTGAGGTGAAGAGTATCAATGTCTTCGGCGTTGACCACTTGGGCGAGCATTGCGTG